>DASXTZ010000355.1:0-4723 GCA_036505135.1 Ignavibacteria bacterium | reverse complement strand
TAGGCCTGAGGCGTTTAACGTTCCATGTATGGAAAAATTCATGAGAACAAACTGATAAAAATTCGTAATACTTTTCCCTGTTATTGAAAAGTAGCGGGGGAGCATTAATTATGAATGAATTGATGTGCTCAGTACCGCCATAGTCCTGTGTAGTTAACCTGAAAAAAAATGTAAAACTTTCATAAGGAAGCTCTCCCCAGAAATCGCTGTTTTCTTTAACAATTTTTGTCATGTCTCTTATTACTGTATCCGCATTATAATTACCATTACCGGTGAGGCTCATTATATGTTTTTTTCCTTCTACATTAAATTCAAAATCCTTTTGCGTTCCAATTATTACAGGGCAATCGGCAAAATAATCATAATCACGTGCAGTAAAAGTGTTCTCACCTGTTTCATCAAGGCCTGTTGTAACATGCCATCCTTCATAAGGAATAACTTTAAGTTCTAGCGTAATCCTGCGGTATTTTTCTATATACATGAAAACTGCGCTTGGGTCTATGAAAGCGTCCTCGTCATTTAAACCCCGTGTCCTTATCGAAAAATCATTAGCATAAACTTTATAATTAACTATAACGTTATTCTCGCCGCTGGCTTCAACATGCCAGGTCGATTTATCGGTTTTATGCCATTTCAGTTTTTTCCCAGTAGAACTGTTTGCAGAAAACTCCTGCACACCTGATGCAAAATTAAAAATTACATATCTGCCTGAACGCCACACCGGTAATACAAAATCAAGTGTGCTATCAGATTTCACATTTTGCACATTAATTTCTACCTCAAATAAATGATTTGAAGGCTTGGGCATTGATACCGAATATAGAATTTTTACATCTTGTGAGAAAATTAAGGGTGCAAAAAGCAGCATAAGCAATGCAATGAACTTTAGCGGACAAACTTTTTTAATCATCCTGTAAAATTAGATGTTATAACTTTATTGATGGTTTAACTTAATAATAAAAAAGCAGGGCTAAAAACCCCGCTTTTGCGCTCCCAACGGGATTCGAACCCGTATTACCACCTTGAAAGAGTGGTGACCTAACCCTTAGTCGATGGGAGCTAGTTTTTAAAAGAATCACAAAAATAATGAAATTTGACGAAAAAATAAAGGAAGTATTAAAATCATTCGTTATTTTTTGAAAGTATTTTCTCGAGAGATTTCTTTAATTTCTTATAAGTATCTTCCATTGCTTCAGAAATTACTTTGACATCATTAATTATCGGCATGAAATTGCTGTCACCGGTCCAGCGGGGGACAATATGAAAATGCACATGGTCTTCAATTCCTGCTCCGGCTATTCTGCCAATGTTTGAACCTATATTAAATCCATGAGGGTGGATTGCATTATTTAAAATATCACAGCAAAGTTTTAGCTGCAGCATACACTCAAGTGAAGTTTCATCATCAAGCTCATTGAAAGTTGAAGCATGCTGGTAAGGGACTACCATTAGATGGCCGCTATTGTAGGGGAATAAGTTCATTATTATAAAGCTTTTTTTTTCACGATGGATTATTAAGTTATCAACATCATCTTTTTCTTCCTTTACGCGGCAGAAGAGACATCCATCTTCTTTTACTGCACCCGGTTTAAATGATTCAATATATTTAGATCTCCATGGCGACCACAGCTTTTCCATTTTTATCTCATACGGCCTAATTCGTAATTATTAATTCATAATTTTTAATTGCTTTTAAGCGTGTGCTTCTTCTTTTTCTTTCTGCGATTCTGCTACTATCTTTTGCTCTATCTCTTTTGGCACCTCTTCGTAATGCGAGAATCTTCTCCTGAAAAGCCCGCGGCCCTGGGTAAAAGAACGCAGCTTAGTAGCATAGTCATGCAGCTCAGAAAGCGGAACAGAGGCTTTTATTACCTGCATCTTGCCGCTGTGATCCATACCCGATATTTTTCCTCTGCGCGATGAAATATCTCCCATTACATCACCCATGAATACTTCGGGGATGATTACCTCTATTTCATAAATCGGCTCGAGTAGAACAGGCTTGGCTTCTAAAAATCCTTTTCTGAATGCCTGTGCGCCTGCGATCTTAAATGCCATTTCAGATGAATCAACATCATGATATGAGCCGTAATGAACCGTTACTCTTACATCAACAACAGGATAATGTGCAAGAGGTCCCCTTATCATAGCTTCCTTAACCCCTTTTTCAACTGCCGGAATAAATTTTCCCGGAATTACACCGCCAACTATTTCATCAACAAATTCAAATCCCGTTCCTCTTTTCATAGGTTCAATTCTTAAAAATACATGCCCGTATTGGCCGTGTCCGCCGGATTGTTTCTTGTGTTTATATTCAACGCTCTCTACTTTTCCTTTAATCGTTTCCCTGAAAGGAATCTTCGGCTGAACAACGTTAACATCAACTCCATATTTTTCTTTTAAACGGTTAATTATAATTGTAAGATGCAGCTCTCCCTGGCCGCTTATTATTGTTTGCCCAAGCTCAGGGTCATAATGGAATAAAAAGGTTGGGTCTTCTTCGTGTAAATGCGCAAGGCCTGAAGCAATTTTATCTTCATCGCCTTTTTGTTTTGATGTCAATGCATTTTCAACAAGCGGATCAGGGAAAACAATTGGATCGATGGTTGCATTTATTCCTTTGCCTGAAAGGGTATTGTTAACGTGTGTATCCTTTAACTTAACAACAGCTCCAATATCGCCGGTAATTGCCTCGCCCATTTCCTTTCTGTTCTTTCCGTTCATCTGAAATACCTGTGTCAATCTTTCCAACTTATTCCTGTTCTGATTGGTCAGGTCATTTCCTGCAGTAACTTTTCCTGAAAGTACACGGAAAAATGACATTTCACCAACATGCGGTTCTGAAAGGGTTTTAAAAACAAAAATAACCGGTGGCCCTGTGGGATTAGGCTCAATTTCCACATAATCATCAGAAGATGTTCTCTTTGCTAAAAATGGTGCTGCGTCAAGCGGGCTGGGGCAATACTTAGCAACGAAATCAATTAATGATTTTGTGCCAACACTTGTTGCACCCGCAGTAGATAACACAGGTAATATTTTTTTGGCCTTAATTTCTCTTGATAAGCCATTGATAAGCTCTTCTTCGGTTAAAGTGCCGCCTTCTTCAAAAAACTTATTCATTAATTCTTCATCTTCCTCGGCAACTACTTCTATTAGTTCCTGGTGAAGCTTTTGCGCGTTTTCCTTAAGGTCAGCGGGTATCTCTTGCTCTGTATAATCTCCCTTTCCGTCGGTTTTAAACACCAGCATTTTCATTTTTAATATGTCAACTATTCTGTGGAATCCAGGCCCCTCATCAACGGGGAATTGGATTTCCGCAACATGGCTGCCATAGTATTCTTTTAGCTGCTGAAGTGTATTTTCAAAGTTCGCTTTTTCGCTGTCAAGCTTATTGATAACAAATACGGTTTCTATATTATATTCTTTTGTATAGCTGACTGCGATTTCAGTTCCAACCTCAACACCTTCGGATGCACTAACCACTATCAATGCCGTATCCATTATCCTCATAGCTGATTTTACCGAGCCGGTAAAATCTGTATAGCCCGGCGTATCAAGTATATTAAATTTAACCCCATCCCAATTGGTATTAAGCATTGAAGAATTAATTGAAATTTGTCTTGAAATTTCGTCTTTGCTGTAATCGGATGTAGTGGAACCTTCTTCAATCCTTCCGAAGCGATTAATGGCCCCTGTAGTATATAGAATGGATTCGGAAAGAATGGTTTTTCCCGAGCCTGCATGGCCCGCAATTACAACGTTTCTGATTTTCTCCGATGTTAAGTTCCCCAAGTTAATTTGCCCCTTCCATAGATTAGAAAATGAAAAATCAATTCTTATTGACAGTTATAAAAGTCCTGCCGTTTCGCAAAAAAACAAATTGAAACAAAATGTTTTATTGCTGTTTACTGGATGCTATCCCTGATAAAAATCTTCTTCAGAAGAATCTTCAGATGATGAGTAAGATTTATTTTGCCTGCCTGTTGAAGACAAGCGGGGAGAACCGTTCTTTGACGCGGAAAAATACGTAAAGAAAGTTTTTACTCCCTTAGTGATTGCAGAGATAAGATTAATTGTATCAAATACCTGAACTTCAATTTCTCTTTGTGCCTTCTGCTCAAACTGTATTATTGAGTCTGCGGTATCCTTGAATGAATCAACTATGTCATCCACTTTTGATACCTGTGTTTTAATATCTGTTGTGATATCTTTTACATCAGCAGTTATGGCATTGGTGGTTACAATAAGAGGTTCAACCTTAGATTTCAACTCCTCAAAATTTTTTCCGAGGGTTTCAACAGTTACATTAATATTATCCGCCGTCTTAGTTATCTTTTTAACAGAAACGATCAGGTATATGCATAGAATAGTTAAGGCAGCAAATAAAATTATCTCTGCAATTTTTACTAAAAGGTCCAGTTCCTGCATGGCTTATCAGTTCTTATTTCTTTCGTCTTTATAAGCCTCAACCCCTGCTTTTAAGGCATCCTTTATCTTTGCCGATTCATCTGATATCTTTTCCTTTGCCTGTTCATAGCCTGTTGTCGTTTTTTCTTTTGCTGTGCTGAGGATCTTGTTGGCATCATCAAGCAAAGTCCCTGCCTTGCGTTTTGCTTCGATTATCAGCTCTTCGGATTTCTTTTTACCCTCGTTAATAATGTCTTCTGCTTTGTGGCGTGCTATATCAAGGTATTCTTCAGCATCGTCGATTATCTCATCTTTT
>DASXTZ010000354.1:0-2194 GCA_036505135.1 Ignavibacteria bacterium | reverse complement strand
TCATACGAGTAACCTTTTACATCTTCAGAAAATCCAGGCATTCCTTTCGGAAGCGGCCCATTCACTCCGGGGGTGCCTTTGTTTCTTAAAATGAATTTAACTATTTTTTCCCTATCGATTGCATAATTCAATGCCTGCCTTAACTTTGTATTACCAATAAAGGGATTATTTTTTCCTCCTTCTTTATTTTTGCTTAACATCGCAGTAAGATAGACTGTATTGAGATACGGCTGTTTGACAAGATCAAAATTATATTCAGATTTTAAGTTTCCATTCTCATCTATTATCTGCCCGTAGACATCTACAGATGGTTTTTGAAAATCCAGCTTCTTTTCTGAAAAATCTAAAAATTCTGTTTCAGTGCTCCGGATAAAGGATACTCTAAAACCGTCAACTTTCGGTAAAGCAGAGCCATCCTTATCTTTCGCCCAATAATTTTTGTTTTTTTCACATATAAGTTCCTTATCTATATCCCATTTTACAAATTTAAATGGACCTGTTCCGACTATATGGAATCCAAAATTTTCTTTGTAATACTCAACTGCTTCCTTGGGATAAACGTAACCATATGGCATTGTTAATATGCTCATAAACGGTGCAAACGGCTGTACAAGTTTAATTTGAAACGTTGAATCATTAATGGTTAAGAAACCTTTAATTTCTTTTATCTTTTCCGGGGCATCAGCAAATTGTTTGGCTCCATCGACTTTATCTCTATAAACCCAAAGCCCGCGCGTTTTTACAAGCGGATTGCAGACTCTTTCGTAACAATACTTAAAATCAGAAGCAATAACCTTTCTTCCTTTCCCGTCCGGAAAACATGCATCATTATGAAAATAGACATCCGTTCGTAAATTAAATGTGTAAACTATTCCATCTTCTGAAATGGAATATGACTTTGCAATCAGAGGCTCAAGCTTCGCATCCCTATTATACCACACAAGCCCTTCGCAGGTATTTATCAACACGTGGAGGGCCGGATAATTGTTTGCGGTAATGGGGTCAAGGCTTTCAATCCCGTTAGGTTCATTATAGCGGAATATTTTATCGGAAGATTCTTTTTTAGAACATGATATTAAAAAAATAGCGAGAAATACTATTCCCGCCAGTTTATAAATAAAACCCATTATTAACTATTAATTATACATTGTTTTAGTGCACTCTAAGGGACTCGAACCCTTGGCCTAGTGATTAAGAGTCACTTGCTCTACCAACTGAGCTAAGAGTGCCCACAATTATACCATTTTTCATTGTTTTTTTCAATGAATTTGCGGCTTAACGCATTTATTCGAAAACCTATAAGATTCTCTATGCTTTAAAAACATTAAATTAAAATTTTTTTCAGCCCGAAAATTTGTTTTATTTTTTTTATTGAATTATATTTGCATCCCGCAGCAGCCTAACGTTAATTTTTAAAGTCATGGACATCCATCCTAAAGCAAGAGGAACAGCCCTCAATACGCCCAATAGGTTCGAAGAAATCTATGTTGATTTTAACGACGAAAACATTGACCATGAGTACGATGTAGACGAAGTTAAGAACATTGACACCAAATTTTTCAGGGATACAACTAAGACCATTCTCGCAAAGAATAACAGTCCTGATTTAAGCTTTACCTATAGCATAAATCCTTACCGGGGATGCGAACACGGATGTATATACTGCTATGCCCGACCCACGCATGAATACCTGGGTTTTTCAGCGGGACTTGACTTCGAAACAAGAATAATGGTAAAACCGGATGCCCCTATGCTATTGGAGGAGGCCTTTATGAAAAAATCATGGGAGCCGCAAACAATTATGCTTTCTGGCAATGTTGATTGCTACCAGCCTGTTGAAAGAAAGCTTGAAATCACACGCGGGCTGCTGAAAGTTTTCCTTAAATTCAGAAATCCCGTCGGAATTATAACAAAAAATGCACTACTACAAAGAGATATTGATATATTGAAAGAACTGGCTGAGCTTAATCTTGTTTCAGTTACCTTATCGGTTACATCATTGAATCGTGAGCTTTCAAGAAAAATGGAGCCAAGAACTTCCGTACCAAAGAAAAGGCTTGAGACCGTTGAAAAGATGAGAAAGAATAATATCCCATGCGGAATAAATCTTGCACCTATAATTCCGGGTTTGAACGATGAAGAAATACCCGCAATATTAAAAGCAGCGTCAGAGGCTGGAGCTTTATGGGCTGGC
>DASXTZ010000353.1:0-8278 GCA_036505135.1 Ignavibacteria bacterium | reverse complement strand
TCAGCTCTATCGAAATCATTAATAGAAAAATTAAAGGTTTATTTAAGCTATGTTAAGGTGCCTATTGCTGTCCGGTCCTCAGGTATGTATGAAGATTCTATTTCTGAATCATTCTCCGGAATTTTCAGTACTTACCTTATTCCAAACTCTCACCAGGATATGAAACAACGGCTGCAAAATCTTATGGATGCTGTCAAAATGGTTTATGCCTCCGTATACTCAAAACATGCGCGCTCTTATTTTGATGCCATTAATTATAAAATAGAAGATGAGAAAATGGCTGTTGTAGTGCAGGAGATTGTTGGCGAGAATTTTGACCACGTATTCTTTCCGCACATATCAGGAGTTGCTTTATCTTACAATTTTTATCCTATCCAGCGCTTTAAGCCGGAAGATGGAATTTGTGTTGCTGCAATCGGCCTTGGTAAATATGTTATTGATGGTGAACAGGCGTACAGATTTTGCCCGAAATTTCCTAAAATAGATATAGTTGACCCGGAGACGCAATTTAAAAATACACAATCATTTTTATATGCAATAGATATGTCTAAACATTCAGCCAATCTTGTAATCAATGAAGATATCACTTTAACAGAAGTCAACGTTAGCGATGCAGAAAAAATTGGCGCTATAGACCAGTTAGTATCTGTTTGGGATAAACAGGATAACAAGCTGAAGCCGGGGCTTATATCGGATGGGCCGCGTATAATAAACTTCGCCCCAATACTTAAATATGATTCTTTTCCATTGGCAAAAATAATGACGCTCTTACTTGAAATTTTTGAGAACTCAATGGGATTGCCGGTCGAAATAGAATTTGCCGTAAACCTAAACGAGAAAAATCCTGCGTTTTATATTTTACAGATCAAACCCCTCATTCGTGATACGGGATTTTTTAACCTGGAAACTGATGAGATAAAGAAAAAAGAGCTTATGCTTTACACCGAGCGTGGTATGGGCAACGGAAGGATCGATAAAATTAAGGATGTTATTTTTGTCGATCCCGAAATGTTCAATAAAGCTGAAACATTGGAAATGGTTCAGGAGATTGAGGAATTAAATGATAAAATGCGAAGGTTTGGGGATAATTATATTTTAATAGGACCCGGAAGATGGGGAACTCGCGATAAGTGGCTTGGGATACCGGTTCAATGGCCGCAAATTTCTAACGCAAAAATAATTGTTGAAACCGACCTGAAAGATTTCCGTGTTGATGCCTCGCTTGGTTCACATTTTTTTCACAATATTACATCTATGAATATTGGGTATTTTACAGTTCATGAAACTAACGGCAGGGATTTTATTGATTGGAATTGGCTGAAATCACTCAGGAAGGTAGATATGACCAAACATTTTATCCATGTTGAAACGGAAAAGCCGCTTTTAGTTTTAATGGACGGGAAGAAAAGTATTAGCTTGATAAAAAAGCCGTGAAAAATTAACCGGAATATATTATGATTAGAACTTATATAATTACATTAACACTACTGCTTGCGGTAAACATTTTGCCGCAGGATAAAGAGTACTTAATATTTGATGAGCCGTGTAATGACTCTTTGCCCGTTCATTTCCGCAAATCAAGTGATGGATTTCACATAGGCTCAGATTCAACCCCGGATACAACAGGAATGAAGACACTGCATGCATCGGGCAGTGCAGAATTCTGTACCGCAAGTTTAATTGCTATGGTTGAAAATATTGCATGGAATAAAATTACGGTTGTAGACTTAAGGCAGGAATCGCATGGTTTTGTAAATGACTTATGTGTGAGCTGGTATGGAAAATACGACTGGGGAAATGTTGGGCTTTCACGGGAGGAGGTCGAAACGGACGAAAAAAACCGATTGGATAGCCTATTAAGAATAAAAGATATTTCCGTAACCCTTATAAATAAAAAAGATAAAGCAACGAATGAAATAACAGAGTCCAGCCAAATCCCGCTTGTTGTTAAAAGTGTTCACACTGAAAAAGAGCTAGTGCAGCAGTTTAAAATAGGCTATTTCCGCATAACTGCAACAGATCACCGCAAACCTGAAAATGAAGATGTGGACAGGTTTATAGAATTTGTCAAATCGCTCGAAAGTAACACGTGGCTTCATTTTCATTGTCATGCAGGAGATGGCAGAACAACTACATTTCTTTGCATGTATGACATGATAAGAAATTCAAACAAAGTAAGTTTAATCGATATTCTTCAGCGGCAGTATCTGATCGGAGGAATTAACCTCGCTAAGGATGATGATTACCCTGAATTTGATAAAAAATATGCTCTACAACGGACCGAATTCTTAAGTGATTTTTATAACTACTGCCGTGCAAATTCAGATAATTTTAAAACTTTATTTTCTGAGTGGATTGCCAGCAAAAAGGATTAATTTTATCACTTCGTATTGCTATTGCGGGTTTGTTGCCCATATTGTCGCTTCGGTTATAAAACCCCTGTCTTCCATTTCTAACATGCTTATAATCGTATGAGCTATATCCCGGGCAATTAGTTTTGTTGGGTTAATATCTTTTTCCTTTTCTCGTTTAATAAAGGTTTTAAGCCATTTAGCTGCATTATAAGAAAAATCAGTTTGTACTTCGCTTGGATTTACCAGCATGACACGTATATTGTTTTTCCTCAGATCGGCTCTCCAGCATTCGGTCATTCCGGCGAGCGCAAACTTTGAAGCGCAGTAAGGAGTTCCGTTTGCATACCCTCTCGTTCCTGCAGTCGATGAAATATTAATAATATTACCATATTTTTTTTCAATAAAATGTTTCGATGCTTCGCGAGTGCACAACATTGCACCTGTAAGATTTACTGAAATCATTTTATTGAACTTTTCAAGCTCGATGTTTTCTATAGAACCGAAATATCCATAAGCAGCATTATTGACCAACACATTAAAACCATCGAATTCATTTACAATGGCGTTTACCATATTAATGACATCTTTTTCATTACTAACATCCGCGGTAATTGCAAATGCTCCCAGTTCCTTTGCTGCATTATTAAGATTTTCTGCATTGCGGCCGCAGATTGCAACTTTTGCGCCGCTATCTATAAGTTTTTTGGCCGTTGCATAACCAATTCCTGAGCTTCCCCCTGTAATTAATGCTTTTGCTGTTTTAAGATCCATAGTTTATTCATTGCGGGACCTTGCTTGCAAGGTCGAGGCAATCTCCTTTCTCTTGCAAAATAATAAAGATTCTTTGACATTTATAGGCCTTTGTATGGGGATTAAGTATTTTAAGATTTAAAAAATGAGATTGCTTCGTCGCTTCGCTCCTCGCAATTTTTTGTGCCAATAAAAAAACCCGCTCATTTCTGAGCGGGTTCAATTAACTAATTAATCTAAGTGGATTATACTATACTATGCCATAAGCCAGCATCGCATTGGCAACTTTGAGAAAGCCTGCAATGTTAGCACCCATAAGATAATCACCTTTCTTGCCATAAGCTTCTGCAGCTTTCAACGATTCACTATGTATGCTCTTCATGATATTAAGCAGCCTGTTATCCACTTCATCTCTTGTCCATAATAAGCGTGCACTGTTCTGGCTCATTTCAAGTCCTGAGACTGCAACACCGCCGGCATTGGCAGCCTTTGCAGGTCCGTATAAGAAGTTATTATTCTGATATACATGAATAGCATCCAAATTCGACGGCATGTTAGCGCCTTCCGATACGCAGTAGCATCCAGCCTTAACAAGCGCTTCTGCAAGATCTTTATCAAGCTCATTTTGTGTAGCACAGGGTAGTGCAATATCAATCTTGTAACCCTCTTCTTTAATCACCTGCCAGACGCTCTTGCCTTCGTAGAACGGAACGTTGTATTTATCAGCATATTCCTTAATTCTTCCGCGCCTTATGTTCTTTAGGTTCATCAAGAATTCCCATTTATCTCCGCTGATACCTTTTTCATCGATAATTGTTCCGTTTGAATCAGACATGCTGAGTGCAATACCGCCAAGCTGGTTTACTTTTTCGATTGCATACTGCGCAACATTACCTGATCCGCTGATCGCAACTCTCTTGCCCTTAAAATCCATTTTTCTTGTTGCTAGCATTTCTGCAGCAAAATAAACCGTACCGTATCCTGTTGCTTCCGGCCTTATCAGGCTTCCCCCGTATTCAATTCCTTTTCCTGTTAATACACCCGTATGCTCATTAACAATTTTTTTGTAATATCCGTACAGGAAACCAATTTCCCTTCCGCCTACACCAATATCACCGGCAGGAACATCTCTATCGGGGCCAATGTACCTGAAAAGCTCTCTCATGAAAGCCTGGCAGAACCTCATAACTTCATCATCAGATTTGCCTTTGGGATCAAAATCAGAGCCGCCTTTGCCGCCGCCCATTGGAAGTGTTGTTAATGCATTCTTGAATATTTGTTCAAAGCCGAGGAATTTTAATATGCCGAGATTAACCGAAGGATGAAATCTTAATCCGCCCTTATATGGTCCGATTGCATTGTTGAATTCGACTCTGAAACCGCGGTTAACCTGAACTTCACCATTATCATCTACCCATGGAACGCGGAACAATATTACTCTGTCCGGCTCGACTATTCTTTCATAAATTTTTGCTTTTACAAATTCGGGGTGTTTTGCTACTGTTGGTTCAAGAGTTGTAAGTACCTCTTCTGCCGCCTGGTGGAACTCGGCCTGGTTAGGGTCTTTTATTTTGATCTTTTCAATTACATCAAATATTACTGTTTGCGCTTTAAACATTCTGTGTTCTTAGCTCCTTTGCTATTATAATAGTATTTTTTTGAATTTTAATCATTTTGACCATACTAAAATACTAAGTAATATGACAAAAAAAATATGATATATATCATATTTTTACAAAAACTTTTGTTGAAAAAACGGCTGGAATGAAGAAAAAACCTGAGAATCTCAGGTATGTGTTCATTATCTCTATAAACTCAATGAACTTATTGAATTCTAACTGCTTTTAAGATACCCCGCTGCAGGTTTAGCCAGGTAGGAAAGTTTTTCCTGAAGCCAGTGTTTGTGGAAAATATTGTTTGTTTTCTCAAGCTTTAAAAAAACCCTGTCAATATCATATCTTGAGGTTTTTAAGGTAATCTTAATTAATTTTTCATAGAAAGATGCAAAGTTATTGTGAAATACCTTTCTTGAAGGTGTAATAATAGTATCATTCCTTATAAATTGCCTGAAGGTATGCAAAAGCTCAAGCGCAGGATCCAGCTCGCCCGTATCATAATATGCTTTCAGCTTCAGGTAGTATAAATCATATTTAAACATGAAATAGTCGATCTCAAGCTTGTTAATATATTCAAATGCTGTGTTATAATTGCCGGCTGCAGAATAATAATTTGCCAGGGCATAGTTCTGAAGGTTTTCTCTGTAATTCGGATGAAGCTTAGGTCCTGCTTCGGAAATAATGTTATAAAGCCAATCCACCCTGTTTACCTTTACAGCGTGAAATATGATTAATCTGTATAGACTTGCCGGAACATAGTTTGTCTTTTCATCTTTATATAAATCTCTTTCAAGAAATTCCCCGTAAAGCTGAAGAAGCTCCAAATCAAAATTGTTCTTTAACCTGCCGTATTTAGCCCCTAAAACTGCGCAGCTAATGAGACGGGAATAGTGAAAAGAAGCTTCGTCATGACTTAAACGATGTGAATATTTTTTAACAACTTTTTTATAATTATTATAGGTTTTCCAGTTGCCAAGTTTTGCGTAAGCACCAAGAAGTTGTTTATATATCTCTATTACGAAATCATACTTGTTCTTACCTTTAAACTGTTCATAGAGCTTATCTATTGAAAACTGTTTAATTATGCTCTGTATGTTATCATCTATAAATGCAGCTCCGAATCTTTCTGTGTTAATAATCAGATTGGTATAGTTCGATACGATTTCCAGAATGAAAAAAAACATTAAATATATATTGGAAGTTTTTATTTCTTCCACAAATTTTACAGCATTTTTCTGTGAAGTTAGCTTGTTGTTCATCTGGCTGAAATTGTGCTGTTCGGCCTCAAGGCGGTATTTCAACAGGAAAAATTCGGAATCAATGGTATCTATGTTTTCAATTTCTTCATAAGTAAAACCTATCTGCTTTGCAAGCTGCTGCACCAGGTTCTTTTTCCTTAATTCCTGAAGCAAGTATATCGGGAAATTTTTATTCAGTTTTAAGCTTTCGTAGACAAGAAATTGTTTTGCAGAGGTAAGCAAATCAGAAAGTAAATCCCGTATTGATGAATCTCTATAAGTTTTACCCGGATAAATTTTATTATAAAGATATTCTTTTGACAGGGTTATGTGTGTATATAAGGGGTGAAACCGGACTAATTCACTGTAAAGCCTTTTTAATGATTTACGGAATGTAAAGTAAGGGGATTCTAAAAATTTCGAGAACTTCTTTTGCTCATCTTTTGAAAACGAGCGAAGCATTCCAACAAGATTATGGTCATGAATAGGTATTGTTTTCACGTCAAATAATCCCCTGATTATTGGTAAAATTATAAAATTTTATTGCTAAAATCAAAATAATAAAATTTTTCCTATCATTTTTTCTACGTCACAGGGTAATTAGTTTGCTTTTTTGGCTTATGATTTTCCTTTAAACTTGTATTGCAAAAAAACCAAAAGGGGGTAAAAATGATTAAAACGTTATTATTTTCGATATTGCTTGTGCTTGGAAGCCAGGCAGTTAATTCAGCAACAATTTTTAATTATCAAAGCACTCAGACAGCCAGTGCCGCTGCTTATTATTATGAATATCAATGGATTGGTGGTGTAAGATGGGTATTTGTTTACTCTGATGATGGCATTCTTATAAATAGTTACCCGGAAGAATAATTATAAATTTAATTTTTCACGTCAATATTTTAGCTAAAATATTCGGTTTTATCCAAAAAATCGAATATTTTTAGCTTTTTATTTTAATTTTTCACGGCAAATGAGAAAAAGTTTGCTTTTTCACTTGCATTTTTTTCCCTAATCTTGTATTTATAAAAGACTTTTGGTGAAATATTCATCCTGGTACAGGTCTGTCTTAAAATTTTATAGGCCACTCTTACGTCCTCTTATGTGCATTGTGGCTAAGCCTTTATCTTTCACCTCACCCCCTCCGACCTCCCGAAATAATTCATCTGCGAATAGGAGGGGAATGAGGCTGATAATTAAGATTGGATGTGACAAAATTTTTACCATTTTTAAGAAAGGAAGCTGAACCATGGAATATCACCTTGTATGGGCGGATGATAATAAGATTGCATATTTCATAGCTGAAGTGAACAAAAAGATAAGCGAAGGGTGGAAACCGCATGGAGGAGTAGCTGTAGCTGTTGAATATAATGGTAAAAAAGTTGTTATGCAGGCTATGGTAAGGGAAAAGCCCGGTGCGTAGTGGGTTTTTTGCCACCCTGAGCGCTGTCAGGTGTGCAGATATATAGTTAACGATAATGCTTTTTAAATACCCTCTCCTTTGGGGAGGGAAGGAAGGGGTTGCTCTGGTTTAAGCTTGCACATTTTCGATACAAAGAAACGGTTTCGGTTGAAGATTTTATAAAACATCCATGTAAGCTGTTTGAGTCCGGGGAGTCCAAGCATATAACCTGCGGGTTTTGACCTGCCTGCAGCAGGCAGGCCACCACACGGTTTTCATTCCGAAAATATAGTACAATATCCCTGTTAATTAATTAATCCTCTTGCTTAATTTTTTCTCTTACCCCTGCCTGCGCCCCTTCGTAAAACTTCGTGAGGGCAGACAAGGCTTCGGCAGGCAGGCATTTTGCCTGGAGCGGCGCTATATCGTAGCCTGTTTTGTTAATAGTCTTTTTCCACCTGCCTGTTGCAGGCAGGGAATGGAATCCACCAGCTGCAAAACCCGCAAGCAGAATCATATAATACCCAGCCTCTTGGTGTCATGTTATTATATAAAACCGATAAGTAAACTGGAGATAAAATCCAAGAATTATTTATTAAATCTCGTTGTGAACGGGATAAATTTCCGGAGGCGGGGGATTTACTCCGTTTTTCTCAAGTATCGGGCCCAATGTTCCGAAGAATTCATTTAATGCTGCTTCAGAATCCCAAACATCAACAACAATGCTTCCTGTTTTATTCGGCGCCATAATATGTGTTGAACGTGTTTTTACCTTGTACATACCTGCATTTTCAAGGTCTTTCATGATATTGTCATACTGTTCCTTGCTCATATCAGGAACACGGAAAATTGCGAGAATTTTGCTCATTTTTGTTTTTAGATTAATTGATAAAATTTGTTAGGGTACAAATATAACCTTTT
>DASXTZ010000352.1:0-3130 GCA_036505135.1 Ignavibacteria bacterium | reverse complement strand
TTCCAGGGGCTGCCGGCAAGGATATGCTGGCTTGGCTATGGTGAACGTGCAAAAATGGGTAAAATATTTAATGACCTGGTTAGGCGCGGCAAAGTTAAGGCTCCGATTGTAATTGGAAGAGACCATCTTGATTGCGGAAGCGTTGCCTCCCCAAACCGCGAGACGGAAAAGATGAAGGATGGCTCTGATGCAATAGCTGATTGGCCAATACTGAATTTCGCATTAAATGCAATTGGTGGCGCAAGCTGGGTTTCACTGCATCATGGCGGCGGAGTTGGCATAGGACTTTCGATTCACGCCGGGATGGTAATAGTTGCAGATGGAACTAAAGAAGCGGAGGAAAGATTGCAAAAAGTGCTGACTTATGACCCGGCAATGGGCATAGTAAGGCATGCTGATGCAGGTTATGAAAAGGCAGTTGAAAATAAAAAAAAGTTTGGTATTAAAATGCCAATGCTTGATTAGAAGATAAAAATTTATCATATTGACAAATTAGTTGAAAAAATTTGACATACCAATATATTACCGCAGCCCGATAATTTCGGTTGTTAAAAATGCACGGAAAATTACCGATCCGAGAAAGAAAGATTACAGTCCATCTGTTCTTGATTTCGGCTCGGTAAGATTTTTTATTGCACGTCATTTTGGCTTTTGCTATGGTGTTGAAAATGCAATTGAAATTGCCTACAAGACCCTTGAAGAATCCGACGGAAAGCGGGTTTTTTTACTGAGTGAAATGATACATAATCCGAAAGTAAATGAAGATCTGAGCCATCGCGGCATTAAATTTATCAGAGAGCATAACGGAAAGCAGCTTATTGCATGGGAAGAATTACATAAAGATGATGTTGTAATCGTGCCTGCGTTTGGAACTACTGTAGAGATCCAGCAAATTTTGAAAGAGCGGGGAATAAATCCTTATAAGTACGATACCACATGCCCTTTTGTGGAAAAAGTATGGAACCGCGCAGAAATACTGGGCAAAAAAGGCTTCACTATAATAGTGCATGGAAAATATAAACATGAAGAAACAATTGCCACTTTTTCTCACTCAAGGCAGAACTCCCCGACAGTTATTGTACGGAATATAAAAGAAACACAATCGCTATGTGATATAATTTCAGGAAAAATACCAAAAGAAAATTTTTATAACCTTTTTGAAGATAAATATTCAAAAGGGTTTGATATTGAAAAGGACCTTGAAAAAGTTGGAGTAGTAAACCAGACAACAATGCTCGCAACAGAAACTCAGGCAATAGCTGACCTGATTAAAAAAACTATGGAGGAAAAGTATGGCAAGGAAGATATAAAAATGCATTTTGCAGATACAAGCGATACGTTATGTTATGCAACATACGATAATCAGCAGGCTACGATGGGATTAATTGATAGTCACGCCGATTTTGCAATAGTGGTTGGTGGATATAACAGCTCAAATACTTCTCATATTGTAGAGCTTTGCGAAGAAAAGCTTCCCGTATATTTTATTTCCGGTGCAGATAAAATAGAATCAGAAAAGGTTATCACGCATTACGATATTCATTCTCATAATGAAAAAACAACAGAAAATTGGCTCATAAACCACAACAATAAACCAACTGACATAATCCTGACAAGCGGTGCATCGTGCCCTGATGCTATACTTGATGAAGTCTTAAAAAGAATAATAGAGTATTTTCCCTCAGCAAAAAGCATTGAAGAAGTGCTTAAGCCTTATCAAGTACAAAACATCAATTAGGTTTTTAATTCTTCCAGCCTTTTTTTAATTAATAAAATTTCTGCTTTCGAATTAGTTAGCTTTAAAGCTGCTTCGAGGTGGATTTTTGCTTTTTCTTTTTGATTTAATTGCTTATAAAGCTCAGCAAGTGTTGTATGATACAAATAGTATTTATCCAGATTTTTAATTTTCAGAAGCTCATCCAATGCTTCATTTGGTCCATTTATCTGGGATAATACGATTACTTTATTAAGTATTGTAATAGGCGATGGATTTATCTTCTCAAGTATGTAGTAAAGTTCTAATATACTCTTCCAGTCAGTATCTTCAAATTTTTTTGCTGATGCATAATATGTCGCTATTGCGGCTTCAATATGGTATTCGCTTAGCTCATTTCCTGAAGATGCTTTTGAAATATATTCATAACCCTTTGCTATCAAAGCTTTATTCCAAAGATTTCTATCCTGTTCTTTTAATAAGATAATATAGCCTTTATCATCAACCCGGGCATCGAGCCTTGATGCATGAAAGCACATTAATGCAAGCAAAGCATATGTCTCGGGCATATCTCCTATAGAATGTTCACTAAGCAGCTGACATAACCTTAATGCTTCAGCACATAAATCTTTCCTAATTACTTTTTCCGATTCGGTGGAACTATATCCTTCGTTAAATATCAGGTAAATTACTTTATAAACCGAATCCAGACGGTTTATCAATTCGTCACCCATGGGGATTTCGAACTTACAATTTTCTTCTCTCAGCTTTTCCTTTGCCCTGAATAAACGCTTATTTATGTTGGCTTCGGTAGTAAGCAGCGCCTTTGAAATTTCTTTTATGCTGAATCCGCAAAGGGTTTTTAGGGTTAATGCTATCTGTGATTCTTTTGGAAGTGATGGGTGACATGCAGCAAATATCATCCTTAACTGGTTGTCCTGAATTTCGCTGTCTAAGAACATATTGCTAACCGAGGATGAAAGGGTCCATTCCGATTTTAACAAATGGCTTACGTCTGATTCATATACCTGTACATGCTTTTTATGCCGCAGGTAATCAATTGTCTTGTTCTTGGCTACCTTATACAGCCAGGCTTCAGGATTTTGAGGAATATTGTTATAGCTCCATTCATTCAATGCTTTAAGAAATGTATCCTGAACAATATCTTCGGCTATTTCAATGTGTGAAAGTCCAAAGATACGTGTAAGAACTGAAACCATCTTTCCCGCTTCAGTACGGAAAAGATGGCTTGCTAAATGTTCTTGATTATCTGGCTTTTTTACATTCAAAAGTCCATGTGAAATACGTCGCGGAGCTCGGTTGTGCCGTTAACCTCATATATAGGGCAGTTCTTTGAAATTTCCGTTGCTTCGCTAAGGTCGTTAGCCTTAATGATAAGGAATCCCGCAACCAGTT
>DASXTZ010000351.1:0-1740 GCA_036505135.1 Ignavibacteria bacterium | reverse complement strand
GTCTTTGTTATTGTACCGGTTCTTACGGAGTAAGGGCTGATAATGATTTGCCTGGCATGGTAAAACGTTTGGGTGATCATATTCACTTTATTCATTTGCGAAGTACAAAAAGGGATGAAGAAGGAAATTTTTATGAAGCGGATCATTTGGGTGGCGACGTTGACATGTATGCAGTGATCAAAGAAATTGTTTTAGTAATGAATAAGAGAAAAGTTTCTATTCCCATGCGTCCAGATCATGGCCATCAAATGCTGGATGATTTAAAAAAGACGACCTATCCCGGTTACAGTGCCATTGGCCGTTTAAGAGGGCTTGCCGAATTGAGGGGATTAGAATTAGGGATTTATAAAAGTCTGTTTAATTAAAGTGATGGCCTTAATGTAAGATAAAATGGAATGGCAATATGCTCGGTTGATTGACTAAGAATCAGCTCAGCCGTTTTTCTTCCCATCATTTCAAAATCGGTAGAGATCGTAGTGATCCCATTTAAGATCAATTTTTTTAATGGAGTTTCGTTGTAAGAAATGATCCCTACATCCTTCCCAATCTGCAACTTATCAGCAATAATTTTTTCGATCAAATTTACAAGGTCATCTTCCATTAAATTAATATAGGCTTCTCCTTTTTTGATCTCTTCTTTTTTAATATTGCTTGCAATCTTATAGTTAAAAGCATATTCATCACAGAAAGTGCAAAAGCCCTTTACTATTTCTTCAGGGTAATAAGTGTATGAAGGGAAAATTATTTTCAATGTCTCGTATTTTTCCAATACGGGTAGTGCTTGTTCCAATGCGTGATAAATATCTTTTTCAAAATCTTCATATACGGCTGCATAGCATCCCTCTACACCAGCTATTAATTTATCAAGCAGTATTAATTTATCGCGGGGGATGGTATTAATGATTTCATGAGCATTTTCACCCCCCTCAAGAAAATGAGGAATAATTACAAAATGTGTGTAATCATCCCGTTTATTTGAAAGCAATTTTTTAAATAGCACATAGTCGTTATTGTAAATATAAAAATCAACGGTAGCAAGATCACCCAATGAAGACACGAATGCATCATAAATAATTTTTTTATGCGCACTAAGTTTATTGAACAATAAAAATATCTTCAGTGATTGATTGATCTCAGTATTTTTTATGAAATATCCTTTGCCGGGTACCGAGCCTAATATGCCAAGGTTCTTTAGATATTTATAACCTTTTTCCGCTGTGTCTCTTGAAATTTCAAATTCAAAGCTCAGTTCATTAATGGAAGGAAGGACCTCGTTCACATTTGCTTTTTTTTCGCGGATGGCTTTAATAATGCAATTAGCAAGCTGCAAATATTTGGGAGTAGCTGAATAAAAATCAATATCAATAAATTTGCATATCGGCGACGGTTGTTTCATTGCAGCAGATCTTCGTTAATAGATCAAAATGAAAATGTTGGTTTCAAAATACTATTTATTTTAAAACCATGACAGTGCATGATAGATGTTTTGCCGATAGCTTTTACTTTTAATAGTTAACTAATTGCTTGTCATAAGAAATTGTCATGCAAGTCATTCTCGGCGTAATTTACCATTTTATAGGCGGTTTTGCCTCTGGCAGTTTTTACATGCCTTATAAAAAAGTAAGAGGATGGCATTGGGAGAGTTATTGGATTGTTGGCGGTTTGTTTTCATGGCTCGTTGTACCGCCATTAGCGGCCTGGCTTACCATCCCAAATTTTTCAGAGATTATTGCCAATACT
>DASXTZ010000350.1:0-3357 GCA_036505135.1 Ignavibacteria bacterium | reverse complement strand
TTGGTGTAGTACCGCCAGTATTACCGCCATTGTTTGGAGTGTTGTCATCACCGCAGCCTGTATAAAATGTTGATATAAAAACAGCAATTAAGAATAATATTGGAAAAATTAATTTTGTGTTTTTCATATGATTAAGTTTTAATTCTATGAATTTATAATTTGTTAAAAAATCTTTATAAAATTACTCTGCTTGATAAAGCGACCGAAAATCTTTTATTTTGAATTAGCTGGTTTATGCCATGGGTTCCAAAATCTAACGTAAATCTGTTGAATTTAATTCCCGCTCCTATTGAAATAAAATAATTATCATTTTCCCAGATAGAAACAAGTGCTTTAATAGGATGCAAGTTAGAGGCCGTTTCTACTAAAGCAGGGTCTCCAAATGAAATACCGGCCCTAATAGGCAGAAAATAAACAGGAAAATACTCAGCACCAAAAGTAAATTTATTTTTTCTTGAATTCCCGGGCAAATCGTTAAGTCCCTTGTACCAATTCAATTCAATCAGGAATCTGTCCGAAGGCTGGAATGATATTCCCGCCCTGATTTTGGTTGGCATATCGGAAGTAAAAATTGTTCCGGTGTCCTGAGTGTGATATCCTCCAAGGTCGTCTACCATGGCATTATAAGTCGGGTCGGTTCCTGTAAGGTCAAAATCGTAATATGCAAAAGAATCGGTATCGTGGTTTGTTATTGTGTTGTAATTCCACGAAATTTTACCAAGGTCGGTAACACTTGCAGCAACCTTCCATTGTTTCCCGATTTGCATTGTCATTCCAAAATCAAAGCTGTAACCGATGCCTGCAGGTTTAGGAAATAAATTAAACTTCGATTCAGCTCCGTCTTTGTAATCCTGGAAAAAATCCGTTAGTGCCGATTGGACATGGAAATCCTGCTTTCCTTTAATACTATCAACGTGGTTTACACCGTTATTGTTTTTTATTCCCCATGTACTAATATTTAGTTTTGATTCGTAAGTTGATACATTCCCAAAACCATGCACAAGTGAAGAAGATAATCCAATAGAAAAACTGGTAATACTGCTTTTAGGGGAAAAAATAAATTGTTTTGCATATCCTATACTGTATTTTCTAATCCACCATGCAATTGCCTCAGATTGAGCCAGGTTTACATTAGTTAAATCCGTTTTTTGAGTATAAGGGTCATAATTAACACCAAAATTTAGAGGTAAATAATCATCTCTGCTATTTACATAAGTATTAAGCCCAACTCTGTCAGAAATCGAAACATTAAAAGAACCAATCTTAGGGTAGGAATAATTTACGTTAAACCATCTCAGTTCAAAATCATAGTTTACATCCGTTTTTGTCCCCGGCAAGATGCTGTCTCTGAACTGAAGCACTGCAGCTAAATCAGTAAACAAGCCGACAAATTTGTTCCGGTCTATTGAAAGATAATTCAGGTAACTATTATAAAATTCGATCGAGGAATCGGACCCGTATCCGCCGCCGACAGAAAAAACTGAAATTTCCCAAACCGGTTTTTGAAGGTTAAATTTTTTATCGGAGGCAAGGTGCTTTTTAGTTAATTTTGGGGACGGAATGCGGTAACTATAATTTGCCGGATTTATTCCATATGCATCTACTCCGTAGCATGATACCATTGTTGAAAAAGCCATTGCAGTTGAACGGCCATTACCTCTATCATCAGAAAAGGAGTCTCTACTTAAAATCACTAACAAAAACAGTGTAATGTACAGAAACCTAAACAAGATGGTTATAATTTTGATTTTCAACGCTTTAACATAATAAATTAATAAAACAGATTCAATTTTAAATATAGACTAAATACGGTAGATTATAAAAATACCTGATTTTTATGCATTAATTAATGCTATATAATTATGCTGCCAAATTTTTATATTTGCTAAATTTATAACAAAAATTGCAGGATTTTAACCCCGAAGAGCAAAAGGACCCGCAGAAGCCCAATGACAATTTTATGAAGAGTCTTCATCCGTTCGCTTACGTTGCTGTTGTGCTTTTCATTATCTTTTTTTTGTATCAATTTTTAGGAGCTGCATTAGTTCTGGCAGCCGGCGGTTTAGATGCAGAGGACTCCAACGTTAAAATAAGCAGGATTGTTCTTGTATTTGGGCAATTCATGTTTATTCTTGCACCAACAATTTTTTTTGCAAGATTTCAAACTTCAGATCTTAAGGGAACATTCCGGCTTAATATCCCAAAGTCATCACTTCTTTTTCTTGCAATATTAGGAATAATACTTATTCAGCCTTTCCTCCAGGGATATATATATTTTCAGGACCAGGCTATTAACAGCCTGCCCGGCCTGCGCGATTTTGTAAAACCTGTTAAAGATATGTGGGATGCTTTGGAGGGAACAATGATGAAAATAGTTACTGCTTATTCGCCATTTGAATTTGCTGTTGTAGTTGTTGTTATCTGCTTAACGCCTGCTATATGTGAGGAGTTTTTATTCCGCGGCTTTGTTTTGACTAATCTTAAGAAGTGTGCAAACGCCGGCACAGCTATTTTTTTAACGGGATTTTTGTTTGCGATTTATCATTTCCAGCCGTTTAACTTAATTCCTCTTATAATACTTGGATGGTATCTTGGATTTATTGTTTACTACTCTAATAGTATTTTAACGGGAATAGTTTGTCATTTTTTAAATAATTTCTTTGCTGCCTACTACCTTTATGTATTCGGAAAGGAAAATTTTGAAAACCCAAAGCTTACCGATTCAGAAGTCACAAATACTTTAGCTGCATCTGTAGTTTCTTTTGCTCTTTTCATTATTATTATACTTTTTTATTATAGATTTAAGGAGCAGCAAGCAGTTGAGTAATACCGCCGTCAGAATAATTGTTGGGGTCATTGGTATTCCTGTTATTATTATCGCAGCAATCTTTGGAAACTACTATTTCCTTGTGTTAACCGTTCTGCTTTCATTTTTCTGCATGAACGAATTTTATAATCTCTTTGAAAAGCCCGAAAATACGGATTCATGGCTTGTTGGAATGATCGGCGGACTTTCAGCGCATAAGGCTGTTTTTTTATTGATTAGCTCGCTAATAGTGGTAAGTTTTTATTATGAGCACTTTAACTTTGTTCTTATTTTATATTTTATAATGTTTGTCTATTTGATTGTAGATGAAGTAGTTAAAACTATAAAGCATTTTGAAACTATAGGAACATGGATGCTATCTATTGTGTATATCTCAACTCCATTCGGATTGCTAAGCCTGATGAATTCTTCAAAATTTATTGAATTGTTCGACGCAAATTATGCTATAATATGCCTTGTACTTGTTTGGGTATCAGATTCATTTGCATTTTTCGGAGGGAAGCTGTTTGGCAGGCATAAGTTAATCGAAA
>DASXTZ010000349.1:0-5356 GCA_036505135.1 Ignavibacteria bacterium | reverse complement strand
ACTTCAAATAAGCCGAAAGGATTACCAAGTGCAACCACCCATTCGCCAATTATTACCCCGTCGGAATTTCCCAAATTTACATACGGCAAACCTGATTTGTTTACCTTTAGCAGTGCAACATCCGTAAAAGAATCTTTTCCGACTATTTCAGCATCCAGATGGTCACCATTTGTCATTGATACTACAACCTTTGAAGCATTGCCAACAACATGATCATTTGTCACTATATATCCATCCTCGGAGATTATGAATCCTGAACCTAGGCCGTGGACTTCCTGTTTATAAGACCTGTTTCCAAAATACTGTTTGAAGAATGGATCATCGCCAAAAAAATCCCCGAACGGGTCGCGGTACTCTCTTATTTCGGTAACATTAATACCCACAATTGCAGTTGAGACCTGGTTGACCGTCCTTGTAATTGCATTCTCGCGGGAGTCGGTAATATCCCTGCTAAGCTGCTGTCTGGCAGATACATCATTGGCTTTCAGGTCTGGAGGATTATTCTTAATTATGTAATGTCCAAAAATAAATCCCGATAAAAGAACAACTACAAAGGAAAGTCCGACTAGAAAATATTTTCTTTTGTTCATTGTTAAAAAAAGTTTTGAAGTTTAACCGTCAGGCGGCTTTAGCTGACTTTATGACTACCAAAATTTCGAGTTTAAATTTATATCTATAATTCTACCATTAGCCGCCAGACGGATATTGGTATAATATTAAAAACCGTTTAAAGTTATAAAGTTTCTGTAAAGAAACCCTTCACTGCGTTCAGGGCTAAAGTTTTTTTCTCTTTAAAACCCTTTTAACAGCTTCAACGATAAACGGACTTGATATTCCATATTTATCAAAAAGTTCGGGGCCCTTGCCTGACTCACCAAAAGTATCATTCACGGCAACAAATTCTACAGGAGTTGGATATTGCTGCACAATCACCTCAGCAACAGCTCCGCCGAGCCCGCAATGTTTCTGATGGTCTTCTGCAGTAACAATACAACCGGTTTCCTTCGCACATTTTAATATCATTTCCTTATCAAGCGGCTTAATAGTATGCATATTAACAACACGCGCCGAAATACCTTCCTTTGCCAGCGCTTCGGAGGCAAGAATGCTTTCCCAAACACATAAGCCCGCACTGATAATTGTGCAATCAGAGCCATCTATCAGTATATCTGCTTTGCCAAATTTAAATGGTGCACCCATAGGTGTAAAAACGGCAGAAGGCTCCCGGAAAAATCTTATATAAAACGGAGCGTTTACCTTAGTACTTTCAATAACAGCTTTATAAGTTTGATTATAATCACATGGAACAACTACATTCATATGCGGCAAAACCCGCATTAACGCAACATCTTCGAGCGACTGGTGTGTTGCTCCATCAGGACCAACTGTGAGACCGCAGTGTGAGGCGCAAATCTTAACGTTCATTTCGCTGTATGCAACCGATTGCCTTATCTGGTCAAATGGCCTGCCTGTTGCAAACTCGCCGTATGCTGATGCTATCGGAATCTTTCCTGTGAGAGCTAATCCTGCAGCAAAACCAATCATGTCCTGCTCTGAAACACCTATGGAAAAAAATCTTTCGGGAAATGCATCACGGAACTGGTCAACCCTTACTGAACCGGAAACATCGGCACCCAAAACAATAACATCGGGATTAGTCTTGCCAAGCTCAATTAATGCATCAGCAAATCCCTTACGTGTTTCTTTCATTTCCGGTTTTGCAAGGTCAAGTTTTTCCAAAAGGCCCTGCTCTTTATGAATATAATTCATTTTTACTGTAACCTCATTTTTTCTTGATGACACTTAATTACAATCTTTTGTAATGCTTTTTATTTTGAATTCTACTTCCTTATCGGTCTTAGGAATTTTGATAAATTCATACGGCCTTGTGATAGCATCCGTAGTAACGCATTTAGCACCGGGCGAAATTTCAATTACATCAACCTGGATTTTACCTCCAACGCTCATTACTTTATCTATCTCTATATCATATCCGCCGGTTGGTTTTGTTCCCATAAAAACAGCAATTACTGTGTTCTTTTTCAAATCAACATCGGGAATTCTGGGCATCTGATCCAGATCCTTATAGAACTCATCCCATATTTTCTGGTATTCGTTTTCGGTTCTTAATACTACCTGTCTTTTATCTTCAATTGAGCTGTAGGATCCATGGGCAATTGAATCAAAGTTAATGTTTTCGTTTCCTGTTTTATTGCTGCTGTTACAGGATAGGAAAAAAAACATACCAATGACAAATACGGCTTTTAGATCTGTTAACATATCATTGAGATTATTTATTTAAGTCCATTTTCATTTAACAAAGTTCTATGAGATCCTTCGCTTCATTCAGGATGACAATTTATCAGCATAATAATCAACAAAATCACCAAACCTAGTAGGCTTTAATTCTGATAGTGCGATTTTACCCTGTTCATCATTTGGAGGAACGCCATGCCATTTATAGTTATCTTCCATGAATGAAACCCCCCTGCCCATTTTTGTATAGGCAAGTATAACCGATGGTTTTCCTTTTACCGATTTTGCTTTGTCTACAGTTTCAAGTATCTCAGTAATATTATGTCCGTCAGTTTCAAAGACTTCAAATCCAAATGATTTCCATTTATCGGCAAGAGGTTCAAGCTTCATCACAATTTCAGTCCTGTTATCTATCTGGCAATGGTTTCTATCAACAATCACAGTAAGAT
Organism: Ignavibacteria bacterium; assembly: GCA_036505135.1. Taxonomy (GTDB): domain Bacteria; phylum Bacteroidota; class Ignavibacteria; order Tepidaquicellales; family OLB5; genus DASXTZ01. The sequence continues at coordinate 2,651 of DASXTZ010000349.1, read as the reverse complement.
TATCAACATTATGATGTGCCGCTGTCATAACGGCCTCCCATATTTGCCCTTCGTTAAGCTCACCATCACCGCACATGCAATATACCCTGTTAGACTTATTAGAAAGCCTAAGCCCTATTGCAGTGCCCACAGCAATGGAAAGCCCCTGGCCGAGCGCACCTGAAGCAATTTCTATACCGGGTAAGCCATGAGTTTTCAAAGGAGCGGGGTGTCCCTGCAGCCTTCCGTTTATCTTGCGTAGTGTTTTAAGCTCATCAATTGGGAAATACCCTCTGCGGGCCAAAGTAGCATACCAAACAGGTGCAATGTGCCCAATTGAAAGGAAGAAGTAATCCCTGAAATCCGCATAGGGCTCAGATGGCAGTATATTAAGCTTATTAAAATACAGGGCAGAAAAAATATCAGAAGTACCAAGCGTCCCACCGGAATGACCGGATTTGGAAATCAGAAGCTCATTGATAATATCCCTTCTTATCTGCCTCGCCATTTCTCCCAGATCCGAAATATGAGTAAAAACCGGATTTTTTTTATCAGCAAACATAATTATGAGTTATTTTTTTTAAAAATTTCTAAGTGCTTTGAGATTATGATCAAAGTTGTCAATATAGAGAAAAGAGAAAAATAAAAAATTGAAAACGAACTTAGACCCCAGGTAACTATAAGCCATTCAAACTTAATTACCAAAAATATATAAAAAGGAATTAAAAAAGTTGCTATCGCATTTGAAATAAGAACATTTCTTTTTATAGCAAAACCGATCACCCACACTATGCACCATGCTGCTACAATATAATAATTTAAAATTAAAAATATTCCTGTACCTGTTGCAAGTCCGCGTCCGCCTTTAAACCCAAGCCAGAACGGATAATTATGTCCCAGTATAATACAAGTGCTTGCAGCCATTGTTATCCCGTAATCAATGTTCAATATGAACAACATAAAAAAAACGGGAAGCAATCCTTTCAGGATATCTATTAAAAGAACAATTATACCTACTGCTTTAGATTTTGTAACCGACAAAGAATTAAGCATTCCAACATTGCCGGATCCTTCTTCGGTAATATCAATATTATACTTAAGCTTACATATTAAATACGCAGTTGGAAAAGAACCAATGAAATAGCAAGCCAGACAAATTATAAAAACACTAAGAAAGCCCGATTCCATTTCTAGAACTGCTCAAGAAAACGGACATCATTCAGGTAAAACGTCCTTATATCTTTTATGCCATATTTTAACATTGCAATTCGTTCAATTCCCATACCAAAAGCATAACCGGTATATTCTTCCGGATCGTAACCAACAGCTTTAAATACATTGGGGTCAACCATTCCGCAGCCCCCAACTTCAAGCCAGCCGGTATTTTTACATGTTTTGCATCCTTTGCCCTTGCACAAAATGCAGCTAATATCAAGCTGGGCAGAGGGTTCTGTGAACGGAAAAAAGCTGGGGATAAATCTTGTTTTGGTATTTTCTCCGTAAAATTTTTTGACAAAATAATTCAATACCCCTTTAAGGTCACGCATCGAAACATTCTTATCTACATAAAGCGCTTCTACCTGATGAAACATAAAATAATTTTTGTACGTTACTGTTTCATTCCTGAAAACTTTACCGGGACAAATAATTCTAATGGGGGGTTTATTGGCAAGCATCGTTCTTATCTGCACGGGCGATGTATGTGTCCTGAGAACGTATTTTTTCCCCTTTTCGCTTTTGTTTTTAATGTAGTATGTATCCTGCAGGTCTCTTGCGGGATGATGCTCGGGTGTATTCAGGGCATCAAAATTATAAAATTCTTCCTCGAGCTCCGGGCCGTCGGTAACTTTGAAGCCGATTTCACGGAATATTTTAACAAATTCATTAAGAGTTTGGATGATAATATGCTCACTTCCGGGAGAGAAATTACGGCCGGGCAAGGTTAAATCCGATTCTTCACCGGCTAATTCGCTTTCTTCGATCCTGAGTTTATTAGCATTGAACTTTTCTTCAGCAAGTTTTTTTATTTCATTTAATTGCTTGCCTAATAAAGGCTTTTCTTCCTTACTTGCTGTTTTAAGGTCATCAAAAAGCTTTGTGACCAGCCCGTTACGGGAAATGAATTTTAAACGGAAACTTTCAAGCTCTTCTTTGTTTCCAATTTCATATTCACTTATCTGGTTTTCAATATCCTTTAGATCGGATTGCATTTTATTAGCTCATTGCAAATTTTACAATCTCATCAAAAGCCTTTGGGTTATCGTACGCCAGCTGGGCAAGGACTTTCCTGTTAATATCAATATTCTTTTTATGCAAAGCACCCATTAACTTTGAATAAGTTGTGTCATTTTCTCTTGCAGCAGCATTAATTCTAACTGTCCATAGCTTGCGGTAAACACGCTTCTTTAATTTTCTGCCAGAATATGCATGCTGGCCCGCTTTTTCGACACTATGCTTTGCAACTGTAATTACCTTACTTCTTCTTCCCCAGTAACCCTTGGCTTTTTGCAGTATTCTCTTTCTTCTTTTTCTAGAAGCAACTGCATTAACTGAACGCGGCATTTTTTATATATCTCCTTATTGTTTTAATAAACTCTGATTAATATGTTGCTCCTTGCGGAGCTAATTATATTATTGATTATTTTTTATTTTAATATTAAGCTCCTAACGGA
>DASXTZ010000348.1:0-4630 GCA_036505135.1 Ignavibacteria bacterium | reverse complement strand
GATATTATTTTCATTAGTGATTGCAATTGCAGAAAGGATTTCAAAGAAAAACGTTGGTATCGAAGGCATTAACCTCAAAGATTCATTATTTATAGGATTTTTTCAGGCAATAGCTTTAATCCCGGGTACCTCCAGATCAGGTGCAACCATGTCAGGCGCCTTTTTCAGAAATATGGACAGAACCTCAGCGGCAAGGTTTTCGTTTTTACTTAGTATACCGGCGGTTTTAATAAGCGGACTTTACAAGCTTTATGATGAAAGAGCGGCGCTTTTAAGCAGCAGTGACAGCATTACAAGTATTATTATTGCAACTGTAGTTTCAGGAATTGTTGGATATATTTCTATATGGTTTCTGCTATCGTATTTAAAGATGCATACCCTAAATCTTTTTGTTGTCTATAGAATATTTTTAGGCTTGCTGGTGCTTATTCTGCTATTTACAAATGTAATCTCAAATTAGAAAGGATTAATATTATGAAAATTCATATAGTAAAATTAACATCCGTTTTACTTTTTGCAATGAGCTTTATTTTTTATAGCTGCGGTGGAAAGAAGACTGATACAACTGATGTGCAAAAGAAAGATACAACAAAACAAACGCAAACTCAAACTCAGCAGGACCAAACAATAAAAAAGGATACAATGAAAGTTAAAGATACGACAAAAACCACTGATACTGATAAAGAACCCAATGTTGTTGTTTTAAAGACCAGTATGGGTGAGATTGAAATAGAGCTTTATCCTAAAGATGCGCCACAGCATGTTGCTAATTTCAAGAAACTTGTGAAAGAGAAATTTTATGATGGGACTACTTTTCATCGTGTGATACCAGGTTTTATGATACAAGGCGGTGACCCTAACTCTAAGGACAATGATAAATCAAATGATGGTGTTGGAGGACCGGGCTATACTATTCCCGCTGAAATTAAGCTTAAGCACGAGAAAGGCTCAGTGGCTGCAGCAAGACTTGGCGACCAGGTTAACCCCAAAAAGGAATCCAGCGGAAGCCAGTTTTACATAGTTACAGGCGAGGCTTCTCATTTAGACGGCCAATATACTGTGTTTGGCAAAGTAACCAAGGGAATGGACATTGCATTAAAAATAGAAAAAGCAGATCGAGATGAAAGAGATAATCCGAAAACAAAGGTAGCTATCGAAAAAGCCTATTTTAAGAAGTAATTTTAAATTAATTGTCATTCTGGACGAAGTGCCTGCCTGCTGCAGGCAGGAAGAATCTCATTAATGCAGAAAACTAAGTATTGCATGAGATCCTTCGCTGCCTCAGGGTGACAATGAATATTTATCTAAAATGAAAACATTCCTTGATTTTGAAAAAGAAGTTAACCTGGGCAAAACAAGGAATGTTTATTTTCTCTTAACAACCGATAATTATTTTGTAACAAAAGCATCGGAATTATTAAGGGAGAAATTATTTGGCAACAAAGATAGCCGCGATAATTTTTTCCTGAAATATGCGGATGAAACCTCCATCCAGGAATTAATTGACCTTACAAATAATTTCGCCTCTTTATTTTCATCGACAAAAATTATCGTTTTAAAAAGAACTGAAAAATATTCTAGGAAGATTGACGAACTTTTTGAATTCGTTAAGATAGCTGACCCTGATAGCATTCTTTTATTATGTTTCGATAAGGAATATGCTTCAGATAAAAAGCTGTATAAGGAATATGAATTTTATGATTTTACCTATTTGTCCGATGAAGCCATGAAAAATTGGATTCAAAAAGAATTTTCGGTTTATGGGAAAAAAATAAATAATGAAGCACTTGAATATTTAACGGCAAACATGCCTGATTCATTCGATTTGTTCCATAAGGAAATTGAAAAAATTTGCACCTATGACCCGGATTCCACTGATGAGATTGATAAGAAATTAATTCTTAAATTTACTGGTTATGAAAATGAGCTTACTCCAAATGATCTCATGAAGGCCATTATTAGAAATGATTCGGTGAAAGCAGTTCAAATACTTGATAATTTGATAAATAAGGCGGGGATAAACGAAATCTACTTAGTTTCTGTCATTTCTAATTATTATTTTGATTTATTGTCCTTTAAGTCAGGCAAATTTAGGGGGTATGACAATTATTCGTTATATGGTAAATACAAAATTTGGGGTGAAAGATTGGATTTTGCCAAGGAATATAGTAACCTATTAAAAATAAGTGACTTAGAAAAAGCGATAGCCTTAATTTTAGATCTTGATACGAAACTTAAGACAAGTATGCTTGATTCAAATGTATTGTTAACTTCACTTGTTGAAGAGCTAAGCAGTATGTAAAAATTTCCTAATATTGGAACAAAATTTCAATAAAATAGTTAAATAAATAGGATGTCAGATAATGCCTTCGGGTGAGTTAATAAATTATAAAAAACTGACAGACGAAGAGCTGATTTGCAAATTTCAGGAAGGCAGTACAGTTGCTTATACTGAGATTGTATATCGCTATAAAGATAAGCTGGTAAACTTTGTTTACAGGTATGTTGGAAACTATGACGATTGTGAAGATATAGCGCAGGATGCGCTGGTTAAAGTTTATACATCAAAACATTTGTATAAAGAAATTGCGAAGTTTTCGACGTGGGTATATACAATTGCAATAAATCTTGCAAAGACAAAGGCAATAAAGAAACAGAAAATGAAGACGTTTTCATTAAGCGATGCATATGATGACGAAGACAAAGATTTCGATATTCCGGATGAGGCTTTTACGCCTGATATTGATGTTAATGCTAAATTTTTAAACCAGCACATACAGAATGCTTTAAACCAGATAAACGAAAATTACCGTGAGCTGGTTATATTAAGGGATGTGGAAGATTTATCATACGAGGAAATTGTTGATATTACAGGGCTGCCTATGGGAACAGTCAAATCAAGAATTAACAGGGGCAGGGAAAAACTCCAGGAGTTGTTAAAGGACATTTATAAAGAATAATGTCATCTGAAGAAGAAAAATATAAAAAACTTAGAGAGTCACTTCGTTCATTACCGAGAATTAAGACGAAGAATGATTTTGATACCAGGCTTTTTAGCAGAATAAAAGATATTGAAAGCGGGAAGTTTGTTCATACCACACCGAAAACTGCCAAAGAGAACATTCTTGTAACCTGGCTTTCAAATCTTTTCAGGCCTTCGCTGGTTCCGGCTATCGGACTTACAGTTGTGCTTCTTGCTGCTATTATTGTTTATTTTGCATATTATAATCAGCTTGGAAAAGATACACAGCCAACCCAATATTCTGTTTCCGAAAGGAAGGATGGATTTGTGATTTACGTTAAGAAAGATGGTGAAAGAATATATGACGACACAGCAAGGGAAATTACCTCAGTAGACCAGAATCAGCCGACTTCAACCAGCAGTGATTATTATGCTCCTCTTGACCATAACACCGATGCCTTATCAGTACCTGATGCACCTAAAACTATAGATGCCCGTTTGAAAGACGACGAACCGAAAATTGAGACGCAAAGGGGTGTTGATATGAAAACAGAATCGGATGAAGAAACTAAAATTGAGTCGAAAACTGACGAGGGCAAAATGATGAAGAAAGGATATATTGAGAAGGAAGAGGCGCCATCTAATTATGAGCGAAAGATTGAGGATTCTAGCGGTAAGACGGAGGATAAGGTTTATGATCAGCAAGTAAGTCCGAATGAAGAAAATAAAAACGTAGATGAAAAACAAAATGAGTTAGGCAGGGTGGCAGAAAGAAGGAAGGATAGTAAGAAGGATTCTCTAAAAGCAAAAGATAAAGAAGTAGAACAAAAAGACTCTATTGAAAAATAGAATTTAAAAAACCGAAGTCTTTAAGACCCCGGTTTTTTAATTTATTTCTTTTCCAGAATTCTCTTATACAAAATATTATCAACTAAACCATATTCTTTGGCTTCTTCGGCTGACATGAAATTATCTCTATCCGAGTCTTTATGTATTTGTTCAAAGCTCTTGCCTGTATGTTTAGCCAGAATATTATATATTGTATCCCTCGTCCTCAACATTTCTTTTGTATAGATTTCAATGTCGGTTGCCTGTCCCTGAGTCCCCCCAAGCGGTTGGTGGATCATAATTTTTGCATGAGGAAGAGCGGTCCGTTTCCCGGCCTCACCGCCTGCAAGTAAAACGGCTCCCATTGAAGCTGCCATACCAATACATATAGTTGACACATTGGGCTTAACATACTGCATTGTGTCATATATTGCCAGCCCTGCCGATACGCTCCCCCCAGGGGAGTTTACATAAAGCATTATGTCCTTATCAGCGTCTTCTGATTCTAAGAACAGCAGCTGCGCTATAACAAGGCTTGCTATATGGTCATCAACCGGGAACCCTAAAAAGACAATTCTTTCTCTCAGCAAACGTGAATAAATATCCATGCCCCGCTCGCCTCTGGATGTTTGTTCAACAACCATCGGGACCAGCTGATTTGCTGTGTTTAAACCTGCTTCTATTGCTTTCTTGTCTCCTGAAATAATCTCGTGGTATTTCATTTAATTAAGTAGTTATTTTTTCTTCTTTCGATTTTTCTGTTTCTTTTATTTTGGCGTTATCAATTAAAAACTTCATTAATTTGTCATCAAGTACACGGTATTTTACCTCAGTATTTTT
>DASXTZ010000347.1:0-2183 GCA_036505135.1 Ignavibacteria bacterium | reverse complement strand
ACCTTTACGCTGAGATGATTTCCAGTCAATAGTGGGGCGTTTCATATTAAGGTCAACATAACCCAATCTGAATATAGCACACATTTCATAATCATCCGGAATATTAAGTATATCGGTAATAGCCTTCCAATTTTCAGGTATTTCTCCCGGAGTTGAAATAAACTGCATTCCCATTCCAATGGCAGTGGTGGCAAGCCATAAAGTTTGAATAACCGCACCCATAGAAATAACTGAATAAAACCCCGAGAGCTCATTTGGTTTATATTCATCTTTAGTAAGAGATATGATAAACAGCATGGGTGAGCTTGCAACAAGCTTCTCTTCATCATTTCCAAGAATGCGGGGCACTTTAAATTTTGCCATAACCTTGCCTCCAGCTTCAGAGAATATTTGTTTTACGAAAGGCTTTAAAATGGCGGGAACGTGGTCAATGTGAATACCATCCTTAGTTTTTTCAATTTCCCCCTCACTGAAGCGGAAATACTTCATGTATTGTTTCCAGAACCGGCCATCTTCCATAAGCTGAACCATTGAGTCACCCGCAATTTTTGCTATTTTGCCTATTATGTTTTCATCAGTAACAGCAATAAATCTCCACGGCTGGCTGTTAAAATGGCTGGGTGAATGAGAAGCCATTTTAATAAGAAGTTCAATGTGTTCGTCGGAAACTTTTTTGTCCGCAAATGCAGTGTTAGTGGTTTTTCGGTTTACAATTGCATCAAATAATTCCATAAAATTATAATTTATTGACCATACTATAGTAATAACATCAAATAAAAAAGGCAGGTTTTAAATCCTGCCTGATAAGTAAAAGTAATTACAACAAATTATTTAAAAAGCCTCATTTTTAATAAAAAAACTAAGGCAGAACTTTTGATCCTGCCTCAGCTGTGTTCTAGGGGTCAGCAATGCTGACTATTGGAAAATTTGAGTTTTATTTTATTAAAATCATTTTCAATGTCTTAGAAAACTTTTGTCCTTCTGTTGATTCTGCAATCAATCGGTAGAAATAAACACCACTTGCAAAATTAGAACCGTTGAAATCACTCGTATAAAAGCCTGCATCGACCTGTTTATCTATAAGAACAGCAACTTCTTTACCAGTTATATCAAATATTCGCAGCGATACTTTCGAATCAAAAGGGATTTGGAAATCAACTTTTGTGTTCGGGTTTGAAGGATTCGGATAATTCTGGTAAAGTTCTGCAGCGTTTGGCCTGCCAATGACTACTTCAGAGGGTGAATTTAAATCGAAATATTCATAATTTCCGTTGTAATCAATTTGTTTTAGCCGGTACTGGTATTTTCCTGAAACCAGTTTGTTATCTTTATATAAGTAAATTTTTTGTTCGTTCGTTGTCCCATTTCCATTTACAAAACTAACTTTAGTCCATTCATTATAATTATTAATTTCGGGGTTATATTGTCTTCTTTCGATATCAAACCCCATATTATTTACCTCTGAGCATGTTATCCATTCAAGATTAACCGTTCTATTATTTACTGAAGCGTTAAATGAGCAAAGCTGGACCGGGAGAGGTGCCGATGCATCGGTTAAAGCAAAATCAGAAAAGAAACGAATTCCCCTTACTTTTACAGAATTCAAACGGGTTGGATTTAACCAGGTGAGCTCTGATTCATGTTTATTTGTGCCTGCAACAACAAATGCCTGCCATGAAGGATTTGGTTCGTTAATCCCATATCTTGCAAGGCGTGAATTAGAGTTTGGAGTTGAAATTATATATGTTTCATTTTCTCCAAAGTAAAGGGTAAAATTGTAAGTTGTGTCATTATCCGGACCGCCGGATTTAGTAACAGATAAATAACCGGCTCCATAATTACCTGATGGGGCAGGCACTGTAGTTCCCGACCAATACCTGACATTCATTCCCGTAGGAACTGTAGTATTTGCAGCATCCCAATCAATTGAACATAAAGTTCTGTTCCAAAGCGTATATGTAGTGGTAGTTCCCGGGGCGGGTATCGCCGATTCGGTTGCAAGAGGAGGACTCACGCCAACTGTGCCAAATTCATCAGCCCCAATATCAGTTACTCCAGCGGAAATGGATGTTACCCTCGAATCACCATTATAATCATTATTCACGACGGCAAGCGCCAGTCCTTTTCCTGAACATATCCAGGCTTCAACATTAGAGGTATTAATATTTAAATTACCTGTTGTA
>DASXTZ010000346.1:0-3336 GCA_036505135.1 Ignavibacteria bacterium | reverse complement strand
ATGCAAATGACAGCGAGACCATTGATTATGAATACAGGATTAAAAATTCAAAAGGTGAATGGAGAATTTTCAGGAGCTATGACGCTGTTTTTGCAAGAGCTAATGACGGCACCATACTTGAAATGCTCGGAACTGCTATGGACATAACCGAGAGTAAAAGATTGGAAGAGGAAATAAAGAAGTATAGCGGACAACTTGAAAAACTTGTTGATATAAGGACAAAAGAGCTAAGCAGAACAAATGAGATGCTCAAGAGAGAAATAGAGGAAAGAGCCAAAGTAGAAAAAAGCATTATAGAAGCGGAAGAAAAATTCAGAAGCCTTGTTGAAAATTCCCCCTTTGGAATATATATTTTACAGGATGACAATTTTATTTACACGAACCCAAAATTCGGAGACATATTTGGATTTAGGAGAGATGAATTAACGGGGACATATATTTATGATACGATCCAGCCGGATTATAGAAATAAACTCAGTGAAAATATTAAAAGACTTTTAAATAATGAGATACATAGTGTTCAATATGCCTTCAAAGGAATTAAGAAAGATGGTTCGGAAATTGATATTGAAGTTCGCGGAACTAAAATGAATTATAAAGGCAGGGTATCGATTATAGGAAGCTTGATAGATATTACAGAGCATAAGCAGCACGAAGAAGCGATACTTGAACAGCAGCAATTTCTTAAAACGGTTATAGATACCAGCCCCGGATTTATTTTCGCGAAGGATTGGGATGGAAAATTTACTCTTGCAAATAAATCAGTAGCGGATATTTACGGCACTACTGTAGTAAATTTAATTGGAAAAAGAGATGCTGATTTCAATTCTAACATTGATGAAATAGAGCATTTTATTAATGACGATAGAGAAGTAATATCAAGAAGGAAACCAAAAATAATCTCCGAAGAAATTGTAACAAACTCTGTGACCAATGAATCCAGATGGTATCAAACTGTTAAGATCCCTCTTACAGACAAAAATGGAAATACCCAGGTGCTGGGAATATCAACCGATATTACTGAACGTAAGCTTGCTGAAGAGATGACAAAAAAATCATTGAATGAAAAAGAAATGCTCTTAAAAGAAATTCATCACAGGGTAAAAAATAACCTTCAAATTATCGTTAGTCTTTTAAAGCTGCAATCAAGGTATTTATACGACTCAAAGGATCTTGAAATGTTTAATGATAGCAGGTCAAGGGTAGAAACTATGTCAATGATACATGAAAAATTGTATAAGACGCGGAACCTTGCTAATATTAATATTGGAAATTACCTTTCTGATTTAATGAACAATATTTTAAAATCACAGCGAAACGGACAAAAGGATATTGAACTGGAGTTCAAATATGATAATGTATTGCTTGGAATAGATACTGCAATTCCCTGCGGGCTTATAATCAATGAACTATTGCTTAATATCATTAAATATTCCTTTGATCACAGCGAAAATAAAAAAATAAAATTTTTGCTAAAAAATTATGATGATAAGATACATATTCATGTCAGCGATAATGGAAGAGGTATTTCGGGTGTTAAGGATATCAACTCTCCCGATTCGCTGGGATTTCAGCTGATTGAAATGCTTGTGAAACAACTTGAGGGAGAAATGACTATAATAAATGATGAAGGAACAAATTTTTGTTTGTCATTCAAGGAATTAATCTATAAAGAAAGAATTTAAATTAAAATTGAAGGTCAACATGAAAGTATTATTTTTATTGGCGGTATTCCAGGTATTATTATTTTCCCAAAGTTCCTATTTTAATATTTCTTTATATGATGAAACAGAGTTTTATGTTATTTTTGATAACTATAATTATTCTGATCCTGGTAATTATGCAGAATTTGACGCTGTTTCTCCCGGTGAGCATTCCTTAAAAGTAATAAAGTATGACGCAAGTACGTCTGCTCAGGGAAATATTATTTTTGAGGGAAAAGTTAAAATCCCTGCAGGGTATGACATTTATGCAGTGATTGATGAGTACAACAGCCTTAATATTTATAAAAAGGTAAAGTATGGCCTTAATAGATGCTATTGCGACAACAGGAAAAAATGCGGTGAGAAAAATGGAGAAAAATACAAAGAGCCTAATCTAGAAACTACTGATGAATGTAAATATAAAATTATCAGAACCGAAGATTTTAAAGACTTAAAAAATTCTATTAATAATAGAAGTTTTGAGTCAACTAATATTGATATTGTAAAAACAGCAGTGAATAAAAATTATTTTTCAAGCCAGCAGGTTCGTGAATTGCTCAGCTTTTTTACTTTTGAAGCCTCTAAGCTTGAGCTGGCTAAATATTCATATAAAAGGGTTTGCGATCAGAAGAATTTCTTTAAAGTATATGACGCCTTTAATTTTGATTCCAGTGTGGAAGAATTAAAGAATTACATTTCAGGCAAATAATTATTAAATTTATATTATGGAAGAACAAGATATTTTAAGACCTTCTACGGGCGCAAGCCTGGCTTTTGCAATCGGCTTCCTGGTTGTTTATGCTATAATTCTTTTTGCTGTTTTGGCAATTTTTTTCACAATTCCATTTTAATTTTATAGATACATAAAACCGTAGAGATTGCATCGATTTATCTTATCAGTGCCTTCTCTGCAATTTTTTTGGATGAAAAGATGAACTGGATACCTGTAGATTCCGAAGAAAAATTAGATGAGATTAAAAAATTATCTGCGGGGAAAAGGGTATTGCTGTTAAAATATACTCCCGAGCAAACTGTAAACAGTTTGGTAAGGATGGTGCTTGAAAGAGAGTGGAATCCTAAGGAAATGAATATGGATGTTTTTCTGCTCGATGTAGATGAATACCCGGTTTTATCGGAAAAAGCTACTGTAGATTTTAATATTCCCCATGATACTCCGCAGGCATTAATAGTTGAAAACGGGAAATGTGTGTTTTCAGCAAATCATGGTAAAATTGATTTTAGGACACTCAGGGAATTTGCAAATAAGAAGAACAGTAAATAAAATGCCGCGCAGGCTTCCTGTTCCAAAAATGTATAAGCTTTTTATTGGCGGAAAGTTCACCCGGACTGAATCTGAACGATATCTTTCTGCAATGAATTCCGCTACCGGCGAAAAGATGTGTAATATTTCAAGAGGTTCAAGAAAAGACGTAAGGAATGCTGTTGTTGCTGCAAGAAATGCTCACACAATCTGGGCAGAAAAAACTGGCTATGAAAGAGGACAAATACTTTACAGGCTTGCTGAAATGCTTGAAGGCAGAAAAGAACAATTTGCTCATGAAATATCAATTTCAACTGCTGGAAGCAAAGCAAAAGCATTAAAGGAAGCAGAAAAGTGTGTTGATAGGATAAT
>DASXTZ010000345.1:0-1665 GCA_036505135.1 Ignavibacteria bacterium | reverse complement strand
AACGGGCTTATCAAGTCCCGGTCGTCTGCATGATCTTTTTATTTCCATTGAAGGCATGACGCCCGGTGAATACAAAAATGGTGGCGAAAATTTACAGATTAATTTTAGCTACGCTGAAACACCTTTTGGAGATATTATTATTGCTTCCACTCAAAAAGGAATTTGCCATATTGCATTTTTGAATGGTGAAGTAGATGAGCTGAAAAATTTAAAACAATACTTTCCTAATGCAAGCTTTCATCAAAAAACAGATCTTCTGCAACAAAATGCGTTAAAAATTTTTACGGATGATTGGAGCAATTTGAAAAAAATAAAATTACATCTTAAGGGTACAGCCTTTCAATTAAAAGTGTGGCAGGCATTGATGCACATACCCTTTGGAGGAATAAGCACCTATGCAGATCTAGCCAAAAAAATCGATGTTCCAAATGCTTCGCGTGCAGTAGGTACTGCCTTGGGAAATAATCCTATTGCCTATCTCATACCCTGTCACCGGGTAATAAAATCAACAGGGGTTATCGGTGATTACCATTGGGGCAGTACCAGAAAAACCGCTATTCTGGGTTGGGAAGCTGCGCATATTTATGGGGACTAGCTGCCACACCAAATCCTTTATTTAGTTAAATTCTCAGCTATTTTCAACTCTTTTGAAAAATTCCGATATCCGTATTTTAAAGTATTTACAAAGGGCAGATAAAGTAGCGATACTGAGATTAGCCTTGGCTGTTTCAATACGGCCGATATGTATATTTATTTCGTTATAAACCTCTTCCTGAGTAACACCCTTTTCCTCTCTTAATTCTTTGATGATTATAGCCATTTTCTGAAGCAACTTACTATCTCTTATTTGTGCCATTATGATACAAATTCCAGATAAAGAATTTTTCCTACAATGACGAATTCGTCATTTTATTTTACTATGTTTGTTTTGCGTATGAGCGGAAACCTTATCCCTGCGGCCAGCGCCGAATTAGAAATTAAAGAGCTGTTTCAAAACAACCCCGCAGCCTTACAATATTTGTATGAGCTCCATCATACTTCTCTGCTGTATTTCGCGTTTTGCATGATCGGTAATAAAGAACAAGCCGAGGATATTGTTGCCGAAGTTTTCATAAGGCTATGGAACAAGCGGAGCACATTTACCGATTTTGCTAACATTAGAGCATGGTTATTCACTGTTACCCGCAACGACTGCCTTAATTGGCTAAAACATAACCGTCGAAAAACAGCGGCACAAAAAGAATTACTTTATATGGTTGAAAAAGATGAGGACAAAATACACTCCGAACTGATAAGGGCTGAATTATTGCAATTCATCATCCATCAAGTACAAAAGCTACCGCCAAGAACAAAAAAGATTTTCGAGCTTTTGTTTTTTGAAGGTCTGAGCACGGCAGAGACAGCTCTCAAACTGAAGATAACTGTTGATACTGTAAGAGTACAAAAAGCAAGAGGAATACATGCGTTAAGGAAGATGTTGAATGTCGATAATCAGTAGAAGAGTTTAAAACAAATCGTCCCGACCAGTCGGGACGATTTGTTTTAACTCAATAAATTCTATTACTATTAATTATTGAACACTCTCACATATTTTTAGATCCACCGCCTTTTAGCAAATTGGGAGTTTGATTATTATTTCCATCTTGAACAATTACACGTTCGCTT
>DASXTZ010000344.1:0-4820 GCA_036505135.1 Ignavibacteria bacterium | reverse complement strand
ATTTTGGGATGCTGTGCAATTAATGTCTTGGGGACGGCAAACTTAAAATCCGTCGATTTCATGTAGGTGCTCAACTTATATTAACCCCGTAAATATATTTCTTCCCGGAAAAATTGCATCTTCACCTAGCTCTTCTTCTATTCTTAAAAGCTGGTTATATTTTGCGTTTCTATCGGTTCTTGATAAAGACCCTGTTTTAATTTGCCCCGCATTAGTTGCTACTGCTATATCTGCAATTGTGGCGTCTTCGGTTTCCCCGCTGCGGTGGCTTATTACATTTGTGTATGAGTTTGATTTGGCCAACTCTATTGTATCAAGAGTTTCTGTTAATGACCCAATTTGGTTTACTTTTATAAGTATTGAATTACAGATCTTTTGCTCAATTCCCTTCTTTAATATCTCTTTATTTGTTACAAAAACATCATCACCAACAAGCTGAATCTTATCGCCAAGCTCTTCCGTTAGCATTCTCCAGCCATCCCAGTCTTCCTCCCCCATCATATCTTCCATTGATATAATCGGAAAATCCCTTACCATTTGCTTATAAAGCTCTACCATTTCTGCTGAAGTTTTGCTCGGCTGGTTTGACTTGTAGAAATCATATTTACCTTTATTCCACATTTCGCTGGAAGCTGCATCAATTGCAAGGTAAACATCCTTTGCCGGTTTATAGCCAGCTTGCTCAATTGCAGTTAGAATCATCTGGAACGCCTCTTCATTCGATTTCAGATGCGGAGCAAATCCGCCTTCATCACCAACCGCTGTATTGAGATTTTTTTTGTGAAGTACATTCTTCAGCGAGTGAAACACTTCGGCTCCCATTCTTACCGCTTCCGAAAAATTCCTGGCTCCTGCAGGTACAATCATAAATTCCTGGAAGTCAAGATTATTATCGGCATGTTTACCGCCATTTAAAATATTCATCATGGGCACGGGTAAAGTTTTGGCATTTGTGCCTCCAATATACCTGTAAAGCGGAAGGCTGTGGTATTGTGCAGCAGCTTTTGCGGCAGCCAGGGAAACACCCATTATAGCATTTGCGCCAAGGTTCGATTTGTTCTTTGTTCCATCCAGCTCAATTAGTAAGCTATCAATTTTAAGCTGATTTGTGGGGTCTGTATCAATCAAAGCATTAGCAATAACGTCGTTTACATTAGCCACTGCTTTTAGAACACCTTTACCTAGATAGCGTTTTTTATCACCGTCTCTAAGCTCAACGGCCTCCTTTTGACCTGTGGATGCACCAGAGGGTATTGCTGCTCTTCCTAAAATTCCATTATCAAGTATTACGTCTACTTCAATAGTAGGGTTACCGCGTGAATCAAGTATCTCCCTACCTTTAATTTGGGTTATTTTTGGCATTATTTGGCAAAAATTAAACTCAAAGATAATAGTAAATTACCCGCTTAACAATTCAGAATTTATTGCCTTTTAATACTTAACTACAAGAATTACATATGGTTAATTGGAGGTTATTCCGTAAGATTACCTAATTATCCGGGTGCAGATATAAATATATTTATGTCTTATTTAACCCAGCTAACAGTTAAACCGTCTGAAATAGGAATTAACAATGATTCAACTCTTGAGTCGGCAGCAACCTTCTTGTTATATATTTTAATTGCTTCGGTTCCTTCATCAGAATCTTTCAGAATTACCCGGCCCTTTCGCAGGGCATTATCGGCAGCTATGATTCCTCCCTTATTCATCATTGAAATGACAAAATCAAAATAATGCGGGTAGCCGGTTTTATCTGCATCAATAAATACAAAATCAAATTTTTCATTTTTTAACCTATTAAGGGATTCCATAGCATTTCCTGATATTAAATCAATTTTATTATTAAGTCCTGCTTTAGTGAAATTTCCTTTTGCTGTTTCGGCATGTTCATTGCTGACTTCTAATGTTATGAGCTTTCCCTCTTCAGGCAGTGCTCTTGCCAGCCAAATTGAGCTGTAGCCTGCTAAAGTTCCTATTTCGAGAATATTTTTAGCTTTGATTATTTTAATAAGCAAGTAAAGTAGCTTGCCAAGATCGGGCGATACCTGGATCATAGGGAAATTTTTTGATTCCGCATCTTTCACCACCATCTTTAAAATATCGTCTTCTTCAGCAAACGTGCTGGCTATATAATTATAAAGCTCTTCGTTTAGAGGAACGCCCTTCATATTCTGCTCTTGTTATTCCCGCGTAAGCGGGAATCTATTTTTATAATTTAAAAAAAAATAAATCTCAAAATCTGAAAAACTCTTTACTATCTCCGGTTGCTCAATATTCTCTGGATTCCAGCTTTCGCGGGAATGACACTGCACATTTAGAATCCCGATTGCCCAAATATCAAAGGCATATTTTTGCCGTTCATTATCACCATTTTGGAATTATTGCTCTTGGCTAATTCAAGCGTTGCTTCTATACCTTTAAGCTGCAGAACCTGGTCTGTAATGCTTTGCGATACTATCCTGTTATAATCTGAAATACCCTGAGCCTCTACGCGTTTTCTTTCAGCTTCCTGTTTTTCCTTCTGCAATACATAAACCATTTGCTGCGCCCTTTGTTCTGCGGAAATTTTTTCGTCAATAGCAGCCCGGACTTTTTCAGGCAGCTCAACGTTTCTCAGTAAAACGCGCTCCAGGACTATGCCTCTTCCGTTAAATGCAGACTCAAGATTTTTAGTTACGTCACGAACAAAATCTTCCCTTTTAACCGAATATATTTCTGTAGCCGAATAAGCAACCGATACATCTCTTATTGCGGTTCTCACTGCGGGACGCACGATTTTTGCAACGTAATCTGTTCCTATTGTTCTATATACCTGGGGAGCATCGTTTTCATTCAGCCGGTACCATACTGTAACATCAAGCCTTAATGTAAGTCCATCCATAGATAATGCCGATATTGCGTCATCGCCTTGCTGCTGTCCCTCATCATGCAGTGAGCTCATAGTGTATGCCTGGGTTTTAATATCCATTGTTTCAATAGACACCAACGGATTAATAAAGTTTAAGCCGCTATGGAGAACTCCCTCCTGAACGCTGCCAAACAAAATCTGGACACCCGCTTCACCGGGTCCAACCTGAACTATGCTTGAAAAAATAATTGCGAGAAATATTGCAATAAATGCAACACTTCTAACAATATTGAGTAGTTTTGATGTTGCTGTATTTGTAGCGGATTTTCGTAATTGGGTTACAACAATTACTACAATAATTAAAAAAATAATTAAAGCTATCATGCCTTTTCCTCCTGTAATTATGATAAATGGATTAATATATCCCTATATTAACCCATTTTTTTTTAATAATCTTTGGAATATTTGATACTTAAAGTAATGCTGGCAGAGAAGTCTTTTACTTGTATGCTTTTGCGAGAATCTCTATCATTTCATCATGTATTCTTTTCCCGTTGGTTGCCAGTATCTGTTTATTATAAATTGAATACGGTTTTCCGAAGAAATCCGTCACTTTTCCGCCGGCTTCAGTCAATATTAAAACTCCTGCTGCTACATCCCATGCATTCAGGTTAACTTCCCAGAATCCATCGAACCTGCCACACGCAAGATAGCAGATATCCATTGCGGCAGAGCCAAGACGGCGGATGGGCAAGCCCATACGAACAAAATTAACAAAATGATCTATGCAGTGGTCCATATTATCCTTAGCACCATATGGAAAACCGGTGACAAGCAGACCGTCCTTCAGGTTATCTGTTTTTGAGACATGAATTTTTTTATCATTTAAATATGCGCCTTTTCCTTTTCCCGTCCAGAATTTCTCATTCATCATAGGGCTGTATACTATTCCCAGCATAACAACCCCCTTTATTTCCAGTGCAACAGAGATACAGTAAATAGGTACTGAATGTGCATAATTTACGGTTCCATCGATAGGATCAACTATCCATACGTGGTCAGATTTTTTATTAAGATTTCCCCCTTCTTCACCCAAAACATTATGCTCCGGAAAATATTTGCTTATAACTTCTTTAATTTTAGCTTCACTTTTTTTATCAACTTCAGTAACAAGATCATTATAATCCCTTTTGCGTCCTATTTCAAATTTTGTACCGAAATACTCAATAAGAATTTTAGCTGCCTCATCTGCAGCTTCAAACATTACCTGTTTATATTTTTTAAAGTCTTCCATGTTCTGTAAGCCGATACTAAATAGTCTTTAAGACTATTGTAGTTTTAATAGTTGGAGGATTGTTAATAATTAATAAGACCCTTCGCCTTCGCTTAGGGATAATCATAAAAAAAGCATCCTGTTTTTTTCAGAATGCTTTTATTTTACAACTTACACAAAAAGGATTATTCTTTCTTTTCCTTAATTTCTTCCTTTATAACGTCATCAATTTTAAAATCTATCTCTTCTTTGCTTTCAGCCGAGTTTCTGGTTCTATCAATCACGTCTCCCAGGGTGAACTTTTTCAGCTTAAACTTATCGATATAATCGCTAACTTCCTTCTCGTCTTTGTCTTTAAGGTATTCAAGTGCTGAAAGTACTATTTTCTTTGATTCCTTATCAAATTCAATAACCTCAGCTTTCAATTCAGTACCGGGCTGAAACAGCTCACTGAAATTTTTTATTTGCATAACTGCAAGCTGTGAAGCAGGAATAAAGCCATCAACAATTGCAGGGAGTTCAACAATAATTCCTTTTTCTATTGCCTTGACAACTTTACAATTTACCTCAGCTCCAACCTTGTATTCGTCGGCAAGCTTATCCCATGGATTTTCTGCAAGCTGCTTGTGTCCAAGGGCAATTCTCTGGTTCTCTACATCTATACCTAGGATCATAACTTCTATTTCCTGTCCCATCTTA
>DASXTZ010000343.1:0-10316 GCA_036505135.1 Ignavibacteria bacterium | reverse complement strand
CTAAAATGGGATCTTTCATAGATTAAAGATATTGAATATTATTAATTTTTCAAATTAATTTATTAATTTTTCATTTTTTATGCAATTAAGCTCTATCAATACTCGCATGAGGTTTAGCGGCATGAAAAAAATTTCATTTCTTGGTAGTGTCCTAATTTGAAATTAGGACACTACCCATTTCTTTCTACCAAACTTATACCTTTTAAAATTCTATGGAATTTTATATAATTGTGTTTACCCAAAAAACTGCTATGTCTATAAAAGTAAGTAATTTAACCAAGTACTACGGCGATGTGCTGGCCGTAGACGATATAACTTTTGAAGTTAAAAAAGGAGAAATCCTGGGTTTCCTGGGCCCAAACGGAGCAGGAAAATCAACAACTATGAAGATAATCACAACTTATCTGCCTCCTACAACAGGTTCGGTAGTTGTTGACGGATTGGATGTTGAAGAGAAATCTATTGAAGTTAGGCAAAAACTGGGCTATTTGCCTGAATTGAACCCTCTTTATCTTGATATGTACGTGACCGACTATCTTGATTATGTAGCCGCACTTGATGGAGTGCCAAAAGAAAAGATAAAGAAAAGACGGGAAGAAATGATGAAGGTTTGCGGGCTTGATAGTATGAGAGATAAAAATATTGGCGAGCTTTCCAAGGGTTTTAAACAGCGTGTAGGTCTGGCACAGGCAATGATAAACGACCCTGAAGTTTTAATTCTTGATGAGCCTACCTCAGGCCTTGACCCGAACCAGATTATTGAGATCAGAAATTTGATAAAAAAACTTGGAAGAGAAAAAACCGTTATTCTTTCAACGCACATACTCTCCGAGGTTCAGGCCACTTGCAACAGGGTAATCATTATTAACAAAGGAAAAATTGTTGCAGACGGTACCCCCGAAGAGCTTCAGAAGAAATCACGGGGTGAAAGCTTAGTAACCCTGGAAGTAAAAAATAACTGTGATAAGAATGCACTTTCTTCAAAACTTCGTGAATTACGCAGTGTAAACAAAGTCGAATTTGTAAAAGATACCGGTGACTCATTTATATTAAATATATATGGTGAAAAGGGAGCTGACCTGCGTGAAGTTATTTCAACAAAAGTAAATCAGCAGGGAGCGCTTCTGCTTTCCATGCAGTCAAAACAGTCAACATTAGAAGATGTTTTTAGAGAACTTACCAAGTAGTTTGTAAAAATTTATATTAGATTTAAATATGCAAAACATTAAAACGATATTTTTAAAAGAGCTGAAATCTTATTTTAACTCTCCTATAGCATACATTGTTATGATAGTGTATCTCATCATATCAGGGTTTCTTTTTGTATGGCTGGGGTTTTTCCAGGCAAACGTTGCTTCGTTGAGAGATTACTTTGGTAATTTCTTCATCCAGCTGATACTGTTTGTTGTTTTCATTCCCGCAATAACGATGAGAAGCTTCTCAGAGGAGAAGAAACAGGGAACGCTTGAGCTATTGCTTACAAAGCCTGTTAAAGATATGGAACTTATTTTCGGTAAGTATCTTTCGGCACTGGCTTTGATATGCATCACCTTAACAACAACAATTTTTTATTATATAATCATATTGTTTATGGGTCCGATCCCCTTCGGGCCGTTTATAACAAGCCTTATCGGATTCGTTCTTATGAGCGCCTTCTATATAGGCATTGGAGTATTTGTTTCTTCACTCACCGAAAACCAGATAGTCGCGTTTATAGTCAGTGTATTAATAGCGTTATTCTTCTTTTTAATAGGTAAGATACTTATGATATTTCCGCCTTCAATAGTATCATTTTTTGAATACATAACAACTGATTATCATTTAAATGTAATTTCAAGGGGGGTTATTGATTCAAGGGTTTTATTGTATTACTTCTCAATGATATTTCTCACTTTATTTTTAACTAAAGTATCTCTTGAAAGCAGAAAGTGGTAGCCCAATCTTAAAGAAAGCTAATAAAGTAAAAAAGTAAAATGAAAGTATAGTTAAAACATGGCTGAAGAATTAGAAAACCAGGAAGAACTAGAAAACCAGGAAGAATTACAGGAAGAGCCTGCGCAGGATGAACGCCTGCTTAAGAGAAAAAAGAAGACTGAATCAAGCCGTCAGCAATCGGTTATCAGGACATTGCTTGTTGTGGGAATACTTATTTTAGTAAACATTATTTCCATTAATATTTTCTTCCGTCTTGATCTGACACCAAATAAAATCTACACCCTCTCAGATGCCTCTAAGGGTATTATAAAAAAGCTGGATGATAAGCTTGTAGTGAAGGCTTATTTTACGGATAATCTTCCTTCTCCCTATAACAATACAAGAAGATATTTACAGGAGCTGCTTGATGATTACCGCAGCAATTCCAATGGCAATATGAGCTATGAAATTATCAGCCCGTCGGATGAATCGGAGCTTGAAAAAGATGCACAAAGATACGGCATTCAGCCTGTGCAAATTCAAACTTATAAGAATGACAGAGCAGAAGCAATGAAAGCTTACATGGGCATGGTGCTTCTTTACGGTGGGAAACAGGAAACTATTGGCCTTATCGGCGGTGTTGAAAACCTTGAGTATGATATTACAGGCACAATAAAAAGGCTAACCGAGCCTCAGCTTAAAAAAGTGGGTATACTAAGCGGAGGAAACCTTCCCGGAGCGGATAAGGTAGCTAAAACAACCCAAATTATATCGAAATATTATAACGTTACTCCCGTTGATGCTACTAAGAATAATCCTATTTCTAATGACATCGCTGTTCTTATAGTATTTTCACCAAAGTCTCCCCAGCAGCAAATGATGGGAATGCAGCAGCAGGCACCTCCGATGGTCCCCGAAAATATTAAATTTGCTGTTGACCAGTATATAATGAATGGCGGAAAGGTAATTTTCCTTTTAAGCAAGGTTTCCGTTTCCTCGCAGCAGCAGTTTCAGATTGCGCAGGTCGCTCCAACCGGGCTTGAGGATATGCTTGATAGCTACGGCTTAAAGATAAGAAGCGATATAATAACGGATAAAGAATGTGCTCTTGTCAGCGTTCCGGTACAAACCGAACCTTTTCCGATTTATACACAGATTCCATTTCCGTATTATCCGAGAATTGTAAATATAAACAGAGACCTGCCTTCGTTTGCTTCTATTCCTCAGATATTCCTTGGTTTCTCAAGCAGCCTTGATACCGCAGCTGCAATGATGAAGGGTCTTAAGGTAACGCCGCTGTTCACAACTTCTCCCAAAACAGGTGTAAATAATGAAATTGCTATTATTCAAATGACAGGTAAGAACCTGCCGGACAGTATGTTCAAAGCATCAAATCTTATTGTTGGGGCAATATATAACGGAAAATTCACAAGCTTTTATAAAGATAAAACAATTCCGGTAGATACTACGTCAGGGTCTTCCCCCGCTCCCACTTCGGTCAAGCCGGAAAGCCCGGATACAAGAGTCATATTGATCGGAAATGGTGATTTTGTTCAGGATGAATTCAGAGGTCCGGCAGAAAACATGGAGTTTTTCGCCAGTATGGTTGATTATATGACAGATGACGTAGGACTTTCACAGATAAGACAGAAAGATGCTAACCCCAAGCCGCTGAACCCGATGGAAGACAGTACAAGATCTTTTGTAAAATTCGGGTTATTGATTGGACCGCCGTTATTAGTGCTGGCTTATGGAATTCTAAGATGGAGAAAAAAGAAAAAATAACAATAGTTAATAAATTTTTTGAAAATTTTTTGAAACAATGAATAAATCAACCAGAACACTTTTAATAATCTTTGCTTTACTTGCAGTTATTTATTTTCTTTTCTTTCGTTCAAAAGAACGGGTATCAACAGATAAAATAGATGCTAAGCTTTTTGTTGCCGATTCATCAAAGATCGATAAGATTGAGCTTATCAGGAAAACCGATGCTGTTACCCTTGAAAAGTTAAATGGTGTTTGGCGGATAACGAAACCGATTGATTATCCTGCAGATACAAATGCTGTTTATCCGATGTTGGGTAATCTGAAAAATTTCAGAATAGAGGATGAAGCATCAAGGAACCCGGCTAAGTTTAACGAGTATCTGGATACTGCCTATAATACTCAGGTTATTACATACCAGGAGGGCAAGATGCTTGGAACATTCATTCTAGGTAAAACAGCAAGCTCATTTGATGTGAGCTACATTAAAAAACCTGATGAGGAAAGAATTTTGCGCGCAAGCAGCATATCTTCTGCAAACTTTAATAAGCCTGTAAAAGATTTCAGGAATAAGCTTATAGCTTCAATTCCTTCCAAGCTTTCCAATAAGATTACATTTAAGTCCACCGATACAAATAATGTTGATTTTACTGCAGTAAAGGATTCAACAGGTAAATGGTGGGTTGCCAGCGATTCGGTAACAAGTACGAATATGGATGGCTTTTTGAATATGTTCGATAACTGGAATACGGAAGACTTTAAAGATACAACAATGACAATATTCCCTGCACCGACGTATACTCTGAGCTTTTACGGGCCGTTTAACCCCTCCCCGATGACAATAAATCTTTATCACGAGCCGAACTCCAGCCCGAATGCTTTTATAGTTCAGGTTACGGGAGTGCAGCAATTGTTCCGTTTCTTTGACGGAATGGCCTCGCAGGTAATGAAAAAGAAGAAAGATTTCGTCCCCGAGCCTCCGAAAATGGAAACCCCCAAAAAAGAAACGAAAAAGTAAGTTATAAGTGATTTTTATCAGGCGGCTTTCATGCCGCCTTTTTTATTATCCGGTATGTTGAAGTAACTGCCAATACATAAAACAAAAACCCCATCCAGTATGAGCTTGATATTCCGTAGCTCATCGATATAACAACCGTAACTATAGTTGCATAAACCGAAGTCACTCCGTTTATCCCCCATAGCCATGGCTTTATGCTTTCAAGCTCCGTGCGAACAAGCTTCATTCCTAAAGGAAAAGCTATCCCCATAAAAAGTCCTAGCGGTATTAACATTGCTACGGAAATCAATATACGAAGTGCAGTCAAATAAGAGTTTGTGGCATAGATAATCGAATTGGTAATTAAGCCGAATATAACTATCAGGCACAGAAGGGCAATTAAAGCTTTTTTATAGGCAGATCCTGTGCTTAAGTATTTTCCGCTTAAGAAACTTCCTGAACCTGATGCAAGAAGGAGTGTGCTTAAAGCAGCTGTAATACTGTAAATAGGATGACCGAGATAAATATTTAGGCGTTGTATCTGTGATATTTCAATCAGCATAAAGCCAAACCCTATGCTGGCGAAGAAAACAAAATACCAAAACGACCCTTTTAAATTAGTTCTTCTCCTGGTTTTGTATAACGGAACCAAGATGCATAATAAAGTAAGAACAAACATAGTTACCATAAGGCTTAAAAGAATGAAAATAGCCTTTACATTAAAAGACATATCCCATTCTTTCCAGAATGCAGTATGGGTAATATCCTGAAATTTTAACAGGTGAAAGTAAAACGGTTTATCATCTGTTGGCGGAGATACATCAATAGGGAAATTTTTTATATAGTCGGTCCTCTCTTTTCCGGGCAGGGTAAGTATGGCAAATGCCGAATCTGTAACATTATCAGGAGCCAGCACTTTTTCAAATTCAAATACCAAGCAAAGGTTATCAATCGTTTTAATTTCATTTTTATCAAAAGGTTTTTTGCTTAACAGAATAGTTCCCGTGCCGCTTCCATCTTTCTTTCTTTCTTCCTGCTGGCATTTTATTAACATCAGGTGGTTTCTTATATCCTTAATGCCTGCTTCTTCCAGCGCCTGGGAAGACATCGAAATAAGCCTGTAAAGCTCTGCCGGCTTAGCACGGTAAAATCTCGTCACGGTCAATATGCCATTATCATTCAGCCTGCTTAATAAAAGGCGCCATGTTTCTATTGTATACAGGGCATTTTCGGTTAAGACAAAAGCACCGGATGATGAAGCGGACCAGTTATCTATTACACTGACCTGTATAATATCAAATTTTCTGTCAAGCCGCTGGATATAGCTTCTCGCTTCATCGCCAACGAATGTTACGTTAGGATATTTATCAAGATGGCCGGTGAAACCCCCGAACTCATTGTTCAGTGCCGATATCATATCTTTATTGATTTCAATACCGAGCACAGATTTTTGTCCGAAGTAAAGAGAAGAAAGCACATCTCTGCCTCCTCCACTGCCAATTATTAATACATCAGAATTCCGTCTTAAGTAGTGAACAAGATTAGCAACGTCATATTTAAGATGAAATAGCTGCGAGGTATCGCCATCGAAGTGTGATAAAACGGTAGTTGAATGGGCATCGATGTTAAGCATAAGCTGGCGGATTTTCAAATTCCTGTCATACTTGTTGCTTAAGCCCCATCCGAAGGGAACCTCCAGCTTCGTCGAATCGCCGTCAATACTTACCCGGGAGAATGAATTCCATTTCTCATAAAGCGGTTTTTCTGCGTATTCACCTCTTACCCAGAAAACCCTTATTAGAGGATCGTTATTAATAACCAGGTATGTATGAATCACAATGAACAAACCAATTAAGAACAGATAGGCAGAAAGAATTTTTATTTTATTTTTATTAACACCTTTTGCAAGAATAAATGCTCCAAATGCGCTCATGAATGCGGCTATAAACACGCTTGTAGGGCCGCCGGTAAAATTCAGAGCAGCAACAACTATTATGCATCCAAATGATGCGCCGATCAAATCAGATGCGTAAAGTCTGTTTACGCTATCCGGAAAACGTGTCAACAGCAGGCTAATACATATCCCGCTGAAAATAAAAGGAACAGAAATAACAGAGTATGTAAAAACAGTAAAAATAAATCCAAAAAGAGATAGCCCATGTACGAAGGGAACAAACATATGTATCAAAAAACTTGCAATGGTTGTAACGCTAAAGTAAAAAGCATGTTTGGAAAGGAACTGGTTGATATTTTCCTGTGGGAATTTTCGCGGCGCAAGATAAACTATCAATGCTCCAACCGTCATTCCAAACAGGGCAATAGATACTGCCATAAATGCAAAATGGTAGCCCATGGTTACGCTGAAAATTCGCGTAAGAAGTATTTCATACATTAAAGTAGAAAGGGCTATGAAGAAAATGCCGTAGAATAACCTGCGGTTTATTTGGGTATTAACTATAATTTGCTGCATTTATAAGAAAGCAAGTTATAAGGGAAGATTCTTAAATTAAATGGAAAATATACACCCTTTTTTGATGCAGCACCATCACGGATGATGCACACCAAAATTAGAATGACTATTTTTAAAAAAATTCCCGAGAAACCGGGACTATAATTAAGTAACTTTCATTACTTAATTCGCAGCATTTTTTTGGTTTCGGTAAAGACGACTCGCCGAGTCGTCTCTACAATTTCAATTTTGTAAAAATATACACCGCTTGGATAGTTTGATGCATTCCAGTTAATTTCATAAGTGCCTGGCTTTAAATTTTCATCAACAAGAGTTACCACTTTTTCTTCCTAATGCATCGTAAACGATAAGTTTGTCATACACACCCCATCTGCCTTCGGCATTCACCCCTCTCAAGAGAGGAATTTCAAACCTTTTGATGGAACACAAAATAATTAAACCAGAATGTTACGGTTAAGATTATTAAAGTAGTGATTATTGCCATTTCAATACTTTTATAAACAAACAGCATAATTATTGTAATAACTGCGCCATATAAGAGCGGGAAAAATAGTGAAGTTAACCGCTGCATTGAACTAAGCAATGTGTTTTCTTTTGTAAAAGGCAGGACTTTCATAAATGCGTTATATAAAGAATTATATAAATTAGCGGCAGCAAATAAAAATAAAATATGTAACGCAGCAAATTGCGCCGGTATTTTAAAAATCATGATAGCAAATAACACTAAGAAAATAGGAATTATAAGGCGAACGATAAAAAACTTTCTTATTCCGTTTTTAAATGATTTCTGTGATTCGATTGGATAGGCGTCATATATCCATGCCGCGCCTGGATAACCGGTAATTCGTGTGCTGTGAATAGCAGTGTTCAGTGCAACTAAAATGCTTAGCAGTATAGATATGTGAAAGACGGGCTTTAAAGCCATCTCACCAAATGGCATTGGAAGCTGATTGATTACTAAAGCAAAAATAGCAAGTCCGGCAGGAATCACAGTCATTGCAACAATACTCATTTTTACGGTCTTATCTCTCTTATATAATGATGCAAGCAATCCATATGATGAACGCTCAAGATTATTTATCAAATATTTGCCTTGAATAAAATTACTTATCAGCTGCCAGATAAAAAAGCGCTGAGGCTTGCCGGTTTCACTTATTGTTCTTGCGTAAAGATATTTTTCTCTTATATCAGGGTAAGCAAATTCCAAATACCATTTAAGGCTGATGTAGCTCAACTGGCAAATTAAAATGGGCAAAAATATTTTCAGGATTAACGCTATATCCAGCGCGTAATTGTTTTTAGAAGGCAAAAGCGCATACCATGCTTGCGGAAAAAAATCAAGTATGCCTTTGGCTTGAACAAATGCAAAATAGTTATCAATAGTCCTTCCTGGGCGTCCGGTTATCCCGTAAGAAACAAGCTGGTAGCTGATAATAAGAGCAAATATGAGAATAACCTGAAATATAAGGGAGACTGAGCTAATTCTGCGCGCAGTTAAAATTTTAATGGCAGCTGCATAAATAAGTGAAATTACATTTGACAGAAACAATATCAGCATAAAACCGGAGATAAGGTATAAAAACGCCCGCGTTACTGAATGAATTAAAAAGAAATAAAAAATTGTGCCTGGCAAAAGAAGAGGAATACATAAAAAAACGAAATAACGAAGCATCATATACATTTTAGCACTTATAATGACCCTGTCATCAACAGGCAATGAGGTAAAAACTTCCGCCTCACTTTTGGATATAATTATATTATCAAGCTCATTTATAACTGTAAAACAGATTGTAATTGAATACAGGACGAAGGACAAAAATGCGAATTCAAATCCTGTTGGATCGGAGTTTTGCTTTATTAATATCCATGGGATAAAAAGCCCCGGGACGAGGTAGGCAATATATATAAGCATAAGCTTTCGATTTGAGCCTGTTCTGCTGCGGGTTTCAAGCTTAAGCAGCATTTTACCCAGCGCTCTTACCTTACGCATATCCATTATTTGTTTCCTTTTTCCTTTTCAAGCTGGTCAAGGTACTGCCTGTAAAGCTCTGCGTTTTTTTTGTGTTCTTCATAAGTTTTGGCAAAGCGGTGCGACCCATCGCCCTTTGCAGCAAAATATAAATAACTATGTTCTTCAGGGTATAATGCAGCTAAAATAGAGCTTAACCCGGGATTATTTATAGGGCCGGGGGGCAAACCTCTGTTAAGATAAGTATTGTAAGGAGAGGGATATTTTAAATCGCTGTACATCAAACGTTTTTTGGGACCGTCAGGCAAAACATATTGCACCGTTGGATCTGCTTCAAGCCTTAACCTTTTTTTAAGGCGGTTATAATATACGCCCGCTATGGTTTTTTTCTCAGCCTCGTATTTTGTTTCAGCTTCAATGATTGATGCCATTGTGATCAGCTCATTAAGGGTTAATTTTTTCTTTTTCATGCCATCCTTTATATCCGGAGTGATCCGCTTCCTGAATTCAGCCAGAAGAATTCTTATGATTTCCTTCTCGCTGCTTGGCCCGCCAAAAGAGATGCGGTATGTATCGGGAAATAAATAGCCTTCTAAATTAACGGCTGAGATCCCAAGGGTTTTTATCAAGCTGTCATTTTTAGTTTCCTCAACAAAACGAGTTGAGTCTATTCCAATCTGTCTTTGCAATAAGCGCCCCATTTGCCTGATATTTAAGCCTTCGGGTATTGTAACCACAATTGTTCTGACAACAGAAGCATCTGTAATTAATTTCAGAATTTCAATATTTGATAAGCCATTGGGAAAGCTGTAGTGGCCGGGGATAATATTGGTCTGATAGCCGAAAATTTTACCAAGCCCGATAAAAAAGTATTTGCTGAATATGATCCGGTTATCTTCAAGCTTCACAGCAACTGTTCTTAGATTTTCACCCCTTGTAATTTTTATTATTACGTCTTCGGTTGAAGTCCTGTAATTTTTGCTTAGAAAGGTGATGTGCAATAAAAAAAATATAGCAAATGAAAGAATGAAAATTGAAGGATATGTAAGCCGTGCCGTCATTTTTTTATTTTAGTGTTATCGGGCAGAGTGGTTAACATTTTATTCAAGGTTGAATCGGAAGGGTTATTTTTTAAGTAATTGCTTAAAAGGTTTCTTGCCTCGTTTATCCGGCCCTCGGTTTTGTAAATATTGCTTAAAGCA
>DASXTZ010000342.1:0-3232 GCA_036505135.1 Ignavibacteria bacterium | reverse complement strand
TACAACATCTGTTTGTGTTAAAGATTTATATCCCAGGCTTGTTACTTTTAACTGATAATTTCCGTAAGGAAGCTCATTAAATTCAAACTCTCCATTTGGATTTGAGGATGTTGTTTTCTTCAGCTCAATAACTTCAATAATAGCATCTGAAACCGGCTGATTTGTTTCATGGTCTGTTATTTTACCGCTTATACTTCCTTTCTCCTGTGAAAAAGTAGTAATGCTGAATAAAACCAGGGTTATAATTATTAAACTTTTCATTGATAATCTTTTAAGTTGTTGAGGTAATTCTTTGTTTTGCATGTTCGTATTTTTCGGTTACCGGCAATAATTTTCCCGCTTTGCCTAAACCAAATGCAGGCATATTCACATAAATGTTTTCGTAAGTCCCAGAAGAAGCTTTGTAACTTTCGTGCCAGATACCAACTGCTCCGCTTTGTCTTACTTTCAGGTTAAACTCTTTCCATGCGGGAAAGTGCTCAGCTGATTTATCCTTGGCATAACGCTCGAGATGCCCAAATGAGCCCCAGTACTGCACCATTATAGATGTCCTGCCAAACCATGCCTGCGCTCCTAAAAATCCGGAATCGGGGTTTGCGTATAGTTCCTTCAGCATTTTTGGCATTGCCATAGCTACAGGCCACCATTTATGAATTTTCCTAAACGAGTTGACCCTCATGCCGATCATAAATACAACAAATTCGCCGTCGAGCTTTGCGAACATCCTTTTGTTAATTGTTTTTGCCATATTATTATTTAAGCTGTTGCTTCTTAATTGTCATTGAATTAATAAAGAACTTTAATCCCCCCTGAACAACATGGTCAACAAATTCCCCGGGAAGCATTACACATCTTCCCCTTATTATTAAAGCTGCCATTCCGTGAACCAGCGACCATGCCGCAAAAGTGGCAGAGTCAATATCCGCATCAACTATGTAGCCCTGTTCGATACAATCCTTAATATTATCTCTTAAATACTGAAAAGACCTGTTGCCAACATCCCATTCCTGCTTTTCAAAAATCTTTTCGGCTACGCCTTTTGCTATAAACATCAGGTCATAATGGTCCGGGTTTTCAAGAGCGAATTTTATATACAGCCTGCCCATTTGATTGAGTTTTTCAAGAGGGTCTTTTATATAGTCAAGTGTTCGCTGCAATGAAAATAATTTCTCAAAACCCTGAGTGTGAAGTTCGTGGAGAATCTCTCCCTTATCTTTAAAGTATAAATAAATTGTTGCCGGCGAGTATTCAATTTTTTCTGCTATTCCCCGTATAGAAACATTGTTTATACCTTTTTCAATAAATAACTGCATCGCTGTTTTTAATATAAGATCTCTTTTCTCTTCCCGCTCTCTTAATTTTCTTTCTTCTATTCCCATTATTAACGATGTTTAATTACTAAACCTTGTTTATTTTCTATACAAAGTTAATATTTGGATTTGCTATTGTCAAGTTTTTTTAGAAAAAATGTTTATATTTTAGTATTTTACCATAATTTATAAGAAGAAATCGGTGAATAGCCCCAAATGGATGAAATTTATTCTCATTACCGCAGGGTTTTATAACATTGTATGGGGAAGTTTTAATATTATATTCCCGGATTTCTACTTTGATTTTGCCGGAATGCAAAAACTAAATTACCCCGAAATCTGGCAATGCCTCGCGATGATAGTCGGAGCATATGGTTTAGCCTATATTATAGCATCATTTAATCCATATAAGCACTGGCCTGTAATTATGGCGGGGTTTATAGGAAAAGTTCTGGGGCCAATAGGTTTTTTACTGGCATACTTAGGAGAAAGATTTACTTTAAAAGCTGGGATAACGAACATAACAAATGATTTGATATGGTGGATACCGTTCACATTAATACTATTAAAAGCTTACAGGTTTTACCATCCGGCCAACAAAAAAACTTAAACAACTTTTTGGAATTTTTTCTTTTGCTTCAAATCGCAATTATTGTCTGAGCATGACATCTGAGCTTGAATTAAAAATATCCAATCTGCCCGGTAATCCCGGGATATATCAGTTCAAAGATAAAGCAGGGAAGATTATATACATAGGCAAGGCGAAGAATATCCGCAACAGGGTAAAATCTTATTTTATAAACCGTGATGCCGGTCCAAGGCTGACAAGAATGGTATCTTTAGTTACTGATGTTGACATTATTAATACTGATTCGGAGGCAGAGTCTCTTATACTTGAAATGAACCTTATTAAAAAGCTTAAGCCAAGATATAACGTAAACCTTAAAGATGATAAATCCTATCCGTACATAGTAATTACCAATGAGCCTTATCCAAGGGTTTTCCCGACACGAAAAAGGCGAAATGACGGTTCAAAATATTTCGGGCCTTATACAGATGTAGGTTCAATAAAATTTTCTCTCAAAATGATACGTGATATATTTATGATACGCAACTGCAATCTTAATATTACACAGGAGGCGATAGATAAGAAAAAGTTTAAGGTGTGCCTTGAGTATCATATAAAAAAATGTGAAGGGCCATGTGAAGGGCTCGTATCTCAGCAAAAATATAATGAAATGATAGTTGAGGCTGCTAAGGTACTGAACGGAAAAACCGGGACGCTTATAAAAGACCTTGAACAAAAAATGAATGAAGCAGCAATAAATGAAAGATTTGAGGAAGCTGCGGCCATTCGCAACAAGATAGAGTCACTTGAGGTATATGAATCGAAACAAAAAATTGTATCCGAAGATCTGCTTGATAAAGATATTGTTAATTTCGTTAAAGAGCAGGATGATGCATGCTTTATGATACTTAACATCAGGGATGGAAAAGTTGTTGGTAAACGGCATTACTTTCTTGACTCTGTTGAAGATAAGTCAAATTCCGGTTTGTTTGAAACGGTACTGTTTAAACATTACTCCGAGAATACCTTCATTCCCGATGAAATGCATTTACCCGCAGAAGCCCTGGATAGTAACGCTATTGATGCCGGCGAAGACGGGCTGAGTGCTATACAGGAGTGGTTTGAAAAAATCTCTGAAAAGAAACCAAAGCTTTGCATTCCAAAACGCGGGGAAAAAGTGCAGCTTTTGCAAATGGTAAAAGCTAATGCCCATTACTTGCTGGATGAGCTTAAGCTGCAAAGGCTAAAACGTGAATTTATTCCGAACAGTATTACTGCTCTTAAAAGGGATTTAAGGTTAACAAAGCTGCCCCGCAGAATTGAATGCTATGACATTTCGCACGTGCAGGGAACA
>DASXTZ010000341.1:0-1771 GCA_036505135.1 Ignavibacteria bacterium | reverse complement strand
CTGGATTTCAACTATTGAATACTATTCAAACATAAACCGGATGATAAATGAAAGGCTTGGCGGTGATAATTCCGCAAAAATTTTGCTTTATTCCCTGAACTTTGAGGAATTTAGACCACCTCCAGACTTTAAGGACTGGAGTTCCCGGGCCAAAATGCTAACGGATATAGCCGTAAAACTTGAAAAAGGCGGCGCTGACTGCATTTTACTCTGTGCAAACACACCTCATATTGTTGCTGAACCAATTCAAAACAATATTAATATTCCCCTTATACATATTGCAGAAGCAACTTCAAAAGAAATTTTGAATCAAGAGATTAATAAAGTTGGGCTGCTTGGAACAAAATTTACAATGGAACAGTCTTTCTTTAAAGAAAAACTTTCCAAATATAATATTGAAACATTAGTTCCTGAAGAAGCTGAACGGGAATTTATACACTCATCTATTTTCAATGAGCTTGGTAAAGAAATTTTTAAAGAATCAACAATGGAAAAATATCTTGAAATTATAAATGATTTAATAAGTAAAGGTGCACAGGGAGTTATACTTGGATGCACGGAAATTCCTCTTCTTATAAAGCCGGGAGACTGCGAAATCCCCACATTTGATACTACATTAATCCACTCCAAAGCAGCCGTGGATTTTGCCTTATCCTAATTAAATTTCACTTCCGGATAGTCAAATTCAAGGCCTATTTCTTCCATAAAAGTTAATGCGGCAATAAGCTGAAGCTTCACTCTGTTATCAATATCAAAACCACGGTAAGATTCCACCGTGTATGATGTAATATTGAATTTTGATACAAAGTTATCAAGTGAGCTGTACTCATGGAATGAGTAATAGTGAGGATGATATTGGAAATCGCCGGCGGGAATCTTTTTATTCATATTATCTACAGAGCGAAGAAGCAGGTCTTCAAACGGCTGAATGCATGATATAACAATCTGCCCGTATGCTTTATCGGGGTCACTTAACGCCTTAACGCTCCATTTAGTATGCGCTTCATGAAGGTTAATTATTAAATCGGGCTTAACGGAATCGACCAGCCACATGAATTCATAGGCAAGGCGGTATTCATACGTATCTGACTGCAAATCACCGGGAAAGGCATGGTTAAAGTCAAAATTCACTTCTCTTGTGTTTTGCTTACATGCTAAAATATTTGTTCTCGGGATAACAATTAATGTGCCCTTTTTTAATTTTATATATTTAACAATGGAATCACATGCCATATACGAAGCAATTTCATCGCCATGAATTCCCCCATCTAATATCATAACAGGGCCTGATTTCTTTCCCTGGAATATAAAGAAAGGGGTTTCGTATTCATCATTCAGTCCAAAAAAATCCATCCTAACATAATTATAAAATGAAGCATCACCGGAACTTGTTGTATCACTTTTCGTTCCGGGAAGTACAGATTGCGGGAGGCAAATTAGACAGACAAGAAGAAGCTTATATTTTAATAGATTAAACAATTACTTTAAATATTCTATTTATCTTCTATGAAACAAAACAGTTAAGCGAATTTAATTAATAAATTTTAAAAATCCAAATATAATATTGAATGACATGTTTATAACCCTAAATTTCAATAATTTGTTTTGTTAGGTGAAGGGTTTACTTTTTTAAACTTACAGGAGAGGAATCAATTGCTTAATATCCGGATGCGAGTCCGTAGCCGCGTATATCACTATGGCCATAGTAAACATGATTATCCCAATCAATTAAAACTGCATCAACACGCCCGAAATCTTCAACTTCTTTAAA
>DASXTZ010000340.1:0-2372 GCA_036505135.1 Ignavibacteria bacterium | reverse complement strand
TGCTAATATTGATCTTGAACTGCTTAATTTTCTCCCTGCCTTTTTCTGCTTCCTCTTTAGAGAAGAAGATCTTATTTTCGCCTGCTCTCAAAGTATTTGTAGTTAGTTATTTGACAAAAATTATCAGAAATAGCCTATATTTACATACCCAAAAACCGTTATTTTAAATAAACTACTCAATATAACTATTTCAATTACAATATTTAAGGGGTTTTTATTAAATATTGAAATGAAAAGTGTGTTTAAACTGTTTAAAAGTCATATAATTTTTGGGTAAAAAAGGCTGAATTGTAAGTTTTTTTAAATATTTATATATTTGCGAATGAAAAGCTCATATACCTCGGCCGGAGTAAATATTTCCAATGGAGAGACATTTGTAAAACAAATTAAGCCTTTAGTAAAATCAACCTTTTCTAAAGGGGTATTGACCGGAATTGGCAATTTTGGAGCATTCTATCAATTTTCTAACTATAAGCATAACCCAGTATTTGTTGCAAGCACTGATAGTGTTGGAACCAAGGTAAAAATTGCAATAGAATGTGGCAAATATGATACTGTTGGTGAAGACATTGTTAACCATTGTACAAACGATATTGCTGTTTGCGGCGCTAATCCACTATTTTTTTTGGACTATTTAGCATTTGGAAAATTACGATCAAGGATTGCTATTGATATTGTAAAAGGACTGGTCAGAGGATGTAAAAAAAATAATTGTTCTTTAATTGGCGGTGAAACAGCTGAAATGCCTGGACTATATGCCGAAAAAGACTTTGACCTAGCCGGAACTATTGTTGGAGTAGTTGAAAAAGCAAAAATTATAGATAAGAAAAATGTAAAATCCACAGATGTGTTAATTGGATTTCCTTCGTCTGGATTGCATACAAACGGCTATTCTCTTGCAAGGAAAGTTTTGCTGAAAAAGTTTAAGCTCAGCCAGTATGTTTCCTCGCTGAGAACAACTCTTGGTGATGAGCTGCTTAAGGTACACAGGTCATATTTAAGGTTAATTCAAAATTTAATTAAGAGATTTGAGATAAATTCCTTTTCCCATATCACAGGAGGAGGGGTAATTGGAAATACAAAAAGAGTAGTCCCTGAAAATTTAAAAATAAAAATTAACTGGGACTCATGGAGATGGAACCCTATCTTCAAGCTGATAAAAGAAGAAGGAAAGATTTCAGATACAGAGATGAGAAATGTTTTTAATCTTGGCATTGGCCTTATTGCAATTGTTAAAAAAAATGAAACAAGCAGAATTTCAGCCTACCTGGACAGAATTAAAGAAAAACACCATATTATAGGGGAAATCACAAAATAGTATGAGATTACACGATATAGCTATAGTTGGAGCAAGCGGGCTTGTTGGACGCAAAATCCTTGAAGTTTTAGCTGAAAGAGACTTTCCTGTAGGCAAGGTTATTACAATCGCATCCGATAATTCAGTTGGAAAAGAAGTCTTTGTAAAAGGGAACAGGTATGCGCTGCAAACGCTAACAAATGAAACATTCAAAAACATTGAGTTTGCTTTCTTCAGCGCAGGTGCAGCTGTATCTCATGAATATGCTCCCATTGCAGCAAAAGACGGATGTACAGTAATTGATAACTCCAGTGCATTCAGAATGGCTGAAGATGTTCCTTTAGTTGTTCCTGAGGTAAACCGGCAGGATATTTTTAAACATAAAGGAATTATCGCCAATCCTAATTGTTCTACAATTCAGCTAGTCATGGCTTTAAAACCTCTGGATAACCAATTTAAAATAAAAAGAGTTGTAGTTTCTACCTACCAAAGCGTATCGGGTGCAGGCTATAAGGGCATATCAACACTTGAAGCTGAAATTAAGGGCATTGATGCACAGCATCAATCCCGTGCTTTTTCTCACCGGATTGCTTATAATGCCCTCCCACAGGTAGATATATTTTTTGATGACGGGTATACAAAAGAAGAATATAAAATGATTAATGAAACCAGAAAGATTCTTGGAAAAAGGGATTTAGACATTACAGCAACATGTGTCAGAATACCTGTAATAGTAGGACACAGTGAATCAGTTAATATCGAATTCTATAAAAAAGTCACACCGGCAGGTGTTAAGGATACATTGAGAAACTTTAAGGGCATAACCGTAATAGACGACCCGGCAAATAATTTGTATCCGATGCCGATTGACTCCGAAAACCGGGATGATGTTCTTGTAGGCCGGATAAGGCAGGATAATTCCGTTAAGAACGGAATAAACATTTGGGTGGTTGCAGATAATGTCCGTAAAGGTGCAGCAACAAATGCAGTCCAGATAGCAGAAGAGTATTTGAAAGGGAAGTAAATATCCCTCATCTCTTCCTCTATCCATACCGCGTGGCGCGGCAGGCGCCAT
>DASXTZ010000339.1:0-2164 GCA_036505135.1 Ignavibacteria bacterium | reverse complement strand
AGATCATTGTTAAAAGAAATTGAAGAAAGAATGGTAAATATGCAATAGAGGTTTTTTCTCTTTATCAGTATTGACTTGTAATAATTTCTTCATTTCGTAAAGGCTTAAGGCGTTTCATTATAAATTTATATTTTGATACAGATAATAGTAATTCATGTCATCAAAAAAGAAAGCAACAAAAAGGGTTCATTCCACACCAGCCAGTAAAAAACCTGAAAAGCACACGACTCAGGCAAAAGGATTAGGGCAAAAAAATTTAAAAGTTCCTGTCTGGATAATGCCCGCTATTTTATTAGTAACTGCAATTGTATATGCCCAAAATTTAAGTGCTGGCTTTGTGAATCTTGATGATGATGAATATGTAAGAAACAATTATTTGCTTAAAAGTTTTTCGAATTTAAAATTATTGCTGACTACGCCGGTTCAAGGCAACTATCATCCTTTAACGATGCTGAGCCTGGCTATTAATTATCAGATTTCTGGCCTCAATGCCTGGTCGTATCATTTGTTCAATTTTGTTTTTCATTTAATCAATTGCTATCTCGTATTCCGCTTGGCATTTCTATTAAGCAACCGAAATGTGATCATCTCATTTGTAACGGCTCTTTTGTTCGGCATTCACCCTATGCACGTAGAGTCAGTAGCTTGGGTATCGGAAAGAAAAGATGTTTTATACAGCCTATTTTTTCTTGCGGGGTTAATTTCTTTTACAAAATATATTGATACGGGTTCCCGTAATCAATATTTGTCATCAATATTATTTCTGCTGCTCTCCATATTGTCAAAGCCTGCTGCAGTAATTTTTCCTTTGGCTTTATTCTCTATAGATCTTTTACGAAAGCGAAAGCTGACATTAAAATTGTTTATTGAAAAAATTCCTTTTTTTGCGCTGGCCCTAGCCGGGGGCATTCTTACTATTGTTGGCCAGAAAGCGGCAGGTGCAACAGGAACAGCAAATTTTAGTTTATTACGAAAAGCCCTGTTTGGTTTTTATGGTATCATGATGTACATCGTAAAAATGATCGCGCCTTTCAATCTGGCTGTGTTTTATCGATACCCTGCAGCCAATGAGAACTTATCCTTTGAATACTATATTGCTCCCTTGTTTTTTGTTTTGTTGATCGGTATCGTTTACTATTCATTAAAAAGAGATCGTGTTTTTGCATTTGGAATTGTTTTTTATGTCATCAACCTTTTATTGGTTTTACAGTTTCTGCCGGTTGGAAGTGCAGTTATAGCAGAACGGTACACGTATATTCCATACATTGGTTTATTTTTTATTGTTGGATGGTTAATTGCAAAGTATGCAAACAATAGTATTCAAAAATCTTTCACCATTATTGTTCCGGTTACCGTTTTAT
Organism: Ignavibacteria bacterium; assembly: GCA_036505135.1. Lineage (GTDB taxonomy): Bacteria > Bacteroidota > Ignavibacteria > Tepidaquicellales > OLB5 > DASXTZ01. The sequence continues at coordinate 803 of DASXTZ010000339.1, read as the reverse complement.
TTGCAGTTCTAACATGGAAACAGGTGTCGATGTGGCAAACAAGTACTAAGCTTTGGGATAACGCAATCAAAAATCAACCGAGTTATAAAGCATACGCTAACAGGGCGCTTATTTACCGTGAGGAACAAAATTTTGATCGTGCAATTGAATATTACAATGAAGCGATTAAGCTAAATATTATGGATTATGAAGGCTATGCTAACCGTGGGAACGTATATTTCTATTTAAATAAGCCGGAACAAGCTTTTAATGACTATCGAAGAGCTCTTTCTTTAAAACCTGATTATTATCCGGCACTCGATAATATGGGAGCTGAGTTTGCTATGCAGGGCAAGTATGATTCGGCTTTGAAATATTCAAGCCAGGCAATCTTAATAAAACCAGATTATAAACCTGCCTATAGTAACAGGGCGCTTACTTATATGAAGTTGAACCGGAACGAGGAAGCGATAAAAGATTGGCAGAAATTTCTTGAATATGAACCGGAGGCGGCCGATGTTTACAACATGATTGGTACCTGCTATCAAGCAATGGGAAAATATCAGGAATCGTTGGTACCGATTAACAAAGCCATTCAAATGAATCCGGTGGCAGATTTCTATTTAAATCGATCTTACTCGTACAACGGCTTAAAAAATACCGAAGCTGCTAAGCAGGATGCGTTGAAGGCAAAACAATTAGGATTGCAAATTCCTGCTGATTACGCAAAATCATTAGGGATTCAATAATTATTTTCCGGATTTGGAAGTGATCATGGTTTCCATTTGCTGGCGCTTTTTACTTATATCCTGAACCCAGTTACC
>DASXTZ010000338.1:0-4252 GCA_036505135.1 Ignavibacteria bacterium | reverse complement strand
AATCCGGCACAAACATTAGAGCTTCCTGCCAAAAGAGAAAGAACATTAGAGTTAGGTAATCCGTTATTTACAGGGTTCCATTGCGCCCCGTTATTAGTTGATAAAAATACTCCCGTGCTCGTCCCGGTAAAAATGTTTGTTCCAAAGGATGACATAGAAAGTATATTCGTATTTGTGATTCCGTTGCTGACAAGGGTCCAGCTTGAGCCATTGTTTGTAGATATATATACTCCTCCTCCGGTACCGCTTGCGCCGGTGAAAATATTCCCCCCGCTAAGTGTAAAACAATAGACATATGGAGAGCCGATCCCGTTGTTTGCAGAGTTCCAGTTAGTCCCGTTATTTGTGGTTACAAAAACTCCGCCCCCAAACGTTCCGGCGAAAACGTAATTGCCGTTAATTGACAGCGCTTGTATGAAATTGGATGTTATACCGTTATTGGCAGCGCTCCAGTTAGCTCCGTTATTTGATGAATAAAAAACTCCATTTGGTGTTCCTGCAAATACATTTGACCCGGAAGCTGCTAAAGCGTTTACCTGATTTGATGTTAAGCCTGAATTCATTGCAGTCCAGCTTTGGCCGTTATTAGTAGATAAAAATACTCCTCCATAAGCACCTGCAAAAATATTGCTTCCGTTAACTATAACCGAAAAGATATTTGTTGCCGTCAGCCCGTTTGTTGAACGTACCCAATTGGCACCGTTATTGGTTGATATATATAAGCCACCACCTTGTGTACCAATGAAAATATAATTCCCTGCTGCTGCAATAGATTGTACCGTTCCGCCGTATGGCCCGTTAGTATAGACCCATTGTGGAAACGTTTTTTGTAAATTTAAAATAAAAAATATTAATATGAATAAAGTAGATATCGATTTTTTCATGATGAACTTACCTCACAGTTTTGAAAGCTTGGATTGATTTGACTTTATAAAATATATAAATAATGTGTTTAATTAACTCTAATAATTTATAATTACAAATGGGTTTATTTACCTTAGTTCTGCTAATTTTTCCAACAGCCATTCTTTATAGGTAAATTCCGGTGATTTGTCAATTTCATAAGCTAGCTCGTCCGCTTCCATTTCTGCTGTTCCCATTTTTATTTTAAGTAGTTCCGCAAAATATCTTACATAATTTAAATTATAATCTTTATACAATCCGGAAATCGTAACTTCTCTAGATAGAAAATGCTTGTAGCTATCGATTACTGAAAGTGCTGGTTCAAAATAATTGAGTTCGTAGTATATTTGTAAAGTGAGATTTCTTAAATGCATTTTATGATGACAATTTTCAAAACTAATTTTTTGAAGCTCATTCAAAGCATATTCGAATTTCCCTCTAGCAAAATGAAGCATACCTGTAGTTAAGCTTACTGTTTCATGCTTATAATCGGGCTCCAGAAAATTTTGGTTTTCATTTATAAAGTTTTCTGCCCAGCCGATTTCTTTAAGCCGCAAACTCGTTATAACGGCATTCATGAAACGGAAATGGCTTATAAAGTTATGCCTATCCCTAAGCTGATCAAGTATTTCTTCTTGTATTAACTCAAAATATTCCTTCAAAAATAATTTACTGCCTTTTAAAACCATTCTCGTGCAAAAATTCCTCAAACATGTATTAATGTTATATAATTCATCAATATCAAAAAAATCCATATCGTTATGCTTAATTTTCTTTAGTTCAAAATAATATTCCTGGTTATCTTCTATTGTTAGCATAAGAACTAAAAAATATATTCTAATTACAGGAGCATCCTGGTATGAGAATTGTTTTATATGATTTATAATTTCATTTATAAGAATGAGTTTTTTATTTCCTGATTTAAATACAATTTCTTCATTAAGCATATAGGTGTAAAGTTTAAGTATTTTTATTAATGAATAACTCATAAAATTATCGGTTATTTCCTGTAAGTTATTTTCTTTGGAATGATCTTTTTTATAAAACCGGTATGTTCCGGAAAGAAATTCCGACTGATATTTTTTATAATAGTAATCTTCTCCTTTAATTTTTTTAGTCTCAAGATTTTTTTCAATTTCCCTGTGATTCTTCTCAAAAGCCTTATCCAACTGTTTAGCGGTAAGTTCCTCAAGGAGATACTTCTTTTTCTCAAAAACATTTTCGTTAAATCTTTTGTGAGTTAAAAATTCCTCTGCCAATCTCATTAAATCAGAAGTTAAATTTTTGAATTTCCAGTAATTAAATTCTTCTTTTAAAACCGTTTTGTGAATATTCTCCTCAGTCAGATTTCTGCTTGAAAAATCCGGATAATATTTTTTTAACTTATCATACAGCTTAACTACATTATTCAGCCTGTTAAAAAAAGGTGAACGGACAAACCTGCCAAAATCTTTAAATTCCTTCGGCGATAAAGCTTTTAATATTTCAATAAGTTTTGAATCCTTCATAATATTATAACCCTAATTCAGGCTAAAAATTTATTCCAATTTTCTTCTCAAAATAATTAAAATTTACTGAATTTCCTACAATAACTTATAATATCCTCAATTTTTCAGGCTAAAAATTCAATTAATTTTCTTTGTATTGTGGGGTATCGACAATGTAGATTTGTATCAGTTCAAAAAATTCTAAAAAATTAAACTAAAAGGAGAACAAAATGTCAACAAACAACTTCAAATTCAGAAATTTAATGTTTTTCACATTTTTTATTTTATTTCCTCTTTTATCCTCAGCGCAGTTAACCCAGCAATGGGTAAACAGGTATGGCGGTACTGAATATATGAATGACCATAGTTCAAAGATGGATGGCTCGGGAAATCTTTATGTAGCATGCAGCGGCTACAACAGCAGTACCGGATATTATATAATGGTCATGAAATTTACCTCAGGCAGCTCGGGCAGCCCTGTATGGACTTCTACCTATACTGGAATTTCCGGGGAAAGCGAACTGGCAACTGCCATTGCCTTAGACAATTCCGGAAATGTTTATGTAACCGGTCAAATCTTAGGAGCGTTCCCGCTTATTGATGCAATAACATTAAAGTATAACAATAACGGCGTGCTTCAGTGGTCGCAAAGATACAATAACGCTTTAGGTGGATACGATTACGGAACTTGCATAACTGTTGATGCTAACGGAAATGTTGTAGTAGGAGGTGTAACTAATAATGGAGCAGGTCAGCCTTACGATTACTTAACCATTAAATATAACAGCTCAGGAGTAATGCAGTGGGTAAGAACTTATGACGGTCCTTCAGGCACAGACGAAGATGACATTGTAAATTCAATCGCAGCCGATGCTTTTGGAAATGTTATAGTGACCGGCAGGGCAGGATGGACAAATACAGGATATGATATAGTTAACGTAAAGTATAGTGCTTCGGGAGTTGGAGGAGCAACACGTTATGACGGCGGCGAGCATAGTGACGATATGGGTTATACTGTGGCCTTTGACCAGGCGGGGAATTTTTATGTTACCGGCAGCACAATTGAAAACGGCGTGAATCCTGAGATAACGACGCTGAAATTTTCATCAACAAATGTACCGGTTTGGACAAAACACTATGATTATGCTTATGATGTTCCCCATGACATGAAGCTTGATGCAGCAGGGAATGTTTATGTTACCGGTTATTCAAAAGATGGCAGTAATTATAACTTTATAACGCTTAAATATAATAACAACGGCACCCAATTATGGGCAAAAAGATTAACCGAGGGAGACGTGGCTAATTCTTTAGCGCTTGATGGTAATGGAAATGTTTATGTGACAGGATATGCTTATAACAGTAATAGTGATATTGCAACCGTAAAGTATAACTCTAACGGTGTGCAAATTGGAAATGTTTTGACATATAATGCTTCAACAGCCTTTGAAAGAGGGACGTCCATTGTTTCTAATACATCCGGCTCAGTTGTATATGTTACGGGTTTAAGCCCCACTACCCAAAGCTCTGATGTTGTTGTTATAAAATATTCACAGCTGGTTGGCATAAGCAATATAAATTCTGAAATTCCGGAAAATTTCTCCCTTGAGCAAAACTATCCTAATCCGTTTAATCCTTCAACAACAATAAAGTTTGCTGTTCCTGCAGAAGATAATGTCAGTATCAAAGTTTACGATATGCTTGGCAAAGAAGTAGCTGTTTTGGTTAATGAAATTGTTAAAGCAGGCAATTATGAGGTGAAATTTGAAGCATCAAAATTGTCATCAGGAACATATTTTTATAGAATAACAACATCAAGTTTTAATGATGTTAAAAAAATGATGCTTGTTAAATAAGATTTG
>DASXTZ010000337.1:0-5839 GCA_036505135.1 Ignavibacteria bacterium | reverse complement strand
AGGCAAATTTGAAATGGCTGAAGAAATCAGGCTCGAAATGATATGCGATAAGAAAAATCTGAACAAAACAGTTGAAAAAATATATGAGGTGCATCCTTACGATGAGCCGGCGTTTGAAATATATGAGGTTCTTACCGGTGAGAAAAAATGGAAAGGCCAATTATTAAAAGTTATTCTAAAAAAGAAAATAGGGGTAAAAGAGTTATTAAAAAAAATCAATCCTGAAATTGACCATGCTAATCTGCCAAAGGATTTGAAGAAAATAAAAATCAGTGAATGCATTATAGATTCCTCAGCGAGCAATGAAATTAAGCTTACCGGCTTTCCTGAAAAAACATTGTACATAAAGAAGAACAAGAAAAATTTAAAAGCATATTTAACATGAAAGAAAGATTATTATTACTATATAGACTGCACAGAATTGACCGCGAGCTGCAGGAATTATATGCTTTGAGGGGCGATTATCCTGAGAAAATTCAGGAGCTAAGCTCGCAAAAAACTTCATTAGAGGAACAGTATCAGTCATTACAAACACAGCTTGCAGAAATAAATAAAATTGAAGAACAGGTTGAAGAAGAAAATGATCGTTTGCTTGCAAAAATAGAAAAGAATGACGATATATTAAGGTCAGGTTCGGTAAAATCAAACAAAGAATATGATGCGCTTTCAAGAGAAATTGATGATGCTAAAAGCAAGATAAAAGAAAATGAAAGGGCCGTTAAAGAAGAATATTTAGGCAGGAAACAGGACTTGACCTTTCATATAGGCGGCCTAAAAGTGCAGATTGACGAAGTAAGGGAAGACCTTGAGATAAACCAGGCAGAGCTTGATGAGCTCACAAGACAAACCGAAGAAGAGGAAAAGGAACTAAAATTACAGCGTGAAGAGCTTGCTCCTAAAATATCTCCCCAGGACCTTGAAACTTATAACAGGATAAACGATTCAAGATTCGGTGAGGCAATGGCAGTTGTAAGAAAAGGCTCGTGTCTTGGCTGTTACAGCTCGATCCCACCGCAGCGTGTTATTGAAATTAGAATGGCAGACCGGCTGTTCCACTGTGAATCATGCGGAAGAATACTTATCGCCGAAGAACTTACTCTGGCTTAAAACTTTTGGCTCTTATTAAAGTTTTTACAGATGGCGCTTCAAGAGGCAACCCCGGTAAGGCCGGTATAGGCATCATAATATATGATGAAAATAACTTTATAATTGAAAGCTATAAAGAATTTCTTGGGGAGGCTACAAATAACCAGGCGGAATACAAAGCCCTTTTAAAAAGCACGGAATTAATTAAGAAGCTTCTTGAAAAAGGTGAAATAAAAATTGATAGAATTGAATTTTACCTGGATAGCCTTCTTGTTGTTAGCCAAATAAACTTTGATTACCAGATAAAAGAGCCTGAACTTGCCATTTTAAACAATAAATTTCACTTTAGGATGAAAAAGCTGGGATTTCCTTATTCGATAATTCACATTGAAAGAGAGCAAAATAAGGCAGCCGACAGGCTGGCAAATTTAGCAATAGACGGCAAAAAGTAACCACCCCTTATTCCCCTCCTAAATTAGGAGGGGATAGAAGCACTGTAAATTTTTTGAAAAATATCCCTCCTTTGTAAGAAGGGGATGGGGAAGGTAGAAATTTATTTAATTAATACACTTTCAAAATTTGAATTCCAAATAGAACTTTTTTGTATTAATTTTGATTAGAATTCAAGGAAGGCTCAGGCAGCCGCTCCGCATTTTTGTGCGGGGAGGAAAGTCCGAACAACCAAGAGCAGGGCGCTTCGGGAAATCACAACCGGAGGTGTATGAGAGCAAAACTCATACAACGGAAAGTGTCACAGAAAATAAACAGCTCTTTCGAGCAATGGTGAAAAGGCGGTGTAAGAGACCACCGTTTATTCCGGTAACGGGATAATGCAAGAAAAACCCCGCCAGGTTGCAAGGTCATGTAAAGCAGCGTTTAAGGACTGCTCGTCCGATGCTGCAGGGTGGACTGCTTAGATAAATGGCTGCATAAAACAGAATTCGGCTTATGGAGCCTTCCTTAATTTTTATTTTTTGTTGTAACTGTTTAATATGTTTGCTGCAGTTTTGTTTGCCGGTTCTTTTTGAAGTATCCTGTTGCAATAATAAATCGCATTATCCTTATCCCCAGCCTGGCTGTAATACATTGCTGCCAATAGCCAGCTTGCGACTTCATTGGAATTTACCAGTAAAATAAGCTTAAGGCTGCGCTCTGCTTCTTCAAACCTGTTCATTCTTAAAAAATATCTCATCAATTTCATTCTGTAATTTATATTTATCGAATCTTTTCCAAGTACTTCCTCTTTTATCTTATCTGCCTCTTCTGTTCTGCCTTCTTCATAATAAATTAAAGACAAAATTCCGTTGCAGTGATTAACGTAATAAAGATTTCCTTTCGCTTTACTTAGTTCCGATTCCGCCTGTCTTAAAAGCTTCAGCTTTGCCTCGTTATTTAAATGATAATTGTCAGCGCAATAACTTTGAACTGCGGCTGCCTCATAAAATCTGTAAAACGCGCAGTCCGGGTTTGCATAAATTGCCAGGTTATTATATTTTATTCCTGCGGGAAGATCTCCTGTTAAAAATAGCGAGTTGCATATGTTAAAATATCTATCGGCCTCAAGCTTTTTATATGAATAAAAAATATTTAGAACACATAAAATAATTATTGCAGAAGCAATTGCTGCCGCACCAAGCTTTGTTACTCCCGCTGCTTTAATTGTTACCTTCTTAAGATCAATTGAGCGTATTATTGCCAAATAAATGAATAAATAAAATAAAATTGATATTTCATCAAAATTGGTAAGCCCGTACAAACAATAACCGCTAAGCATCATAATAAATGATTGCGATAATTTTTTATTCCATACATTTTGGCCCGGCTTATTCATTATTTCAAATGCTGTCTTAAATGAACATACTAATAAAAACAGGTAAGCAAGCAATCCAACGATTCCCATTGTAAATAATATTTGCAGGTAATTGCTGTGAGCATGGTCATATACGTTTAAAGCATCCATAAATCTAAGCTGGCTGGAATAAAACTCTTCGAAAGCAGGAGCGAACATCCCTATTCCCGGACCAAAGACCGGATATTTAACAACAATATTCAATGCATCGCGCCAGAGAACAAGCCTCGGGTTATTAAAATTAAAAATATCAATAAATCTTTTTAACAGTGCTCCGTTATCATAAAATATTAATATTCCGGCTACGAATATTGCAAATAAACTGGCAGTAATGATGACTTTTTTGTAATTAAAGCTCAAAAATCTTCTTTTATAAAAATAAAGCACAATAGCTGCCTGAACAGCCAGTGCAATGTATGCCGATCTTGTTCCTGAAACAATTATTCCAGTTATAATTATTAAAGGAAACAAGTATTTAAAAATATTATTTTTCTCGTCTGATACATTTAAAGCTGAAAAAGGGAATGTTAATACAAGGAAACCTCCCAAAAAAACAGGGTTACCTAATGTTGAAAAAGGCCTCTTCAATGATTCCGGCATTAACCCGAATATATCCAAATGTATAAACTGCATGATTGCATAAAATGCTATAAGAACGGAAATAATTTGCATAGCCTGAACGGCTGACTTCCTGCTTTTGGGATTATCTAAAACAAAGCCGGATAGAAAGTATATTAATGTTAAATAAATATATGTTACAAGCCCTGTCTGCCTTTCATATTGACCCCAAAAGCTTACGGAGGGTTTTATTGAAAATAAAGTAGATAGAACACATGCAAGAAAAAACATAAACACTCCGGTATCCATTACAGGATTGAATACAAAATTCAAAGGCTTGCTTTTCGAAACATTATACAACAGTATAAAGAGCACAGCAGAAATAAATATTCCACCCATGAACGCTAATGCCGAACTCTTTAGAAGGTCACTTAAATTGTAGAAATAGGTTGATATTGCTAAAGGGATAATAATAAGCTGTAATAAAAAAGTATAATATAGAACTTTTGATTTGTTCAATCTTTATCTTCTTGCAAGTTCTGTTGTTTTCAGAATTTTCATTCCCACTCTCCTTTTAGGAGGAGGTTAGGGGTGAGGGCAACATCCTCTTAACGTCTCCTGTTAAAAAAGAAATCTATTTTTTTCCATTCCCCGTTTTTTGAGGGTCCTTCAATATAAGCATGAAGATTACCTTCTTCAAGCATATAAGAAATTTTTTTCGGAAAGTCATGAGAAGAATTTTCGAATACCGCAAAATTATTTCCGGATGAGATTAACTTGAAGAAGACGGGAACAGGATTATGGCTTACATCTGCAATATAAAAAATACCGTCATCCCGTGCAATTAATTTCAGTTTTTCTGAAAATACAGTGTCGCCGTTTTTGATCGTTTCCGAACCACCTTCAAAGAGTGAGTCATTTACCTTTGTCCAGTGTTCATAAGAAACGGTTTCACCATCGGCATTAACCCAGCTATCAACCATCCACAAAAGGCTATCAAGGCTGTTTTTTGATTGTGAGTCAGACATTGAAATAGTTAGAATTAATATTATATTTATTATAAAATATGCCGTCATAAGCCAAAGAACACATTTAATCGTAATCTAATGCTGGCAGATTTCTGTTAAAACGCCGGCTACAGATTTTGGCTTAACAAATGCTATGAGCATGTTATCAGAACCAATAGCAGGTTCTTTATTTATCAGCTCGAATCCTTCGTCATTAAGCCTATGCAAATCCTTTTTTATATTATCCGATTCGTAAGCAACGTGATGAATGCCTTCCCCTTTTTTTTCTATAAATTTACTAATGGGTGAATCAGGCGATGTGCCTTCAAGAAGCTCGATTGTTGATTCACCAACCTTAAATTTTATTACGTTTACCTTTTGTTCTGCTACATACTCCATTTCCGAAGGTTCGCTTTGCAGAAGCTTTTCATAAATAAGGGCAGCGGATTTCAGATCTTTTACGGCAATTCCTAAATGAGAGATTTTATTTATCATATATTATCTAACATACCCTTTCTTTTAAGATAATCCACAATGTCTTTTACTTCCTGCGAACGGTTCCGTTTACAAACCAGCAAGCCTTCTTTAGTATTAATTATTATTAAATCCTCAGCTCCTATAACTCCCACAAAACCCTTAGGAGACATTATGAGGTTGCCCTTTGAATCTTTAATAAAAGTATCACCCATTATTACGTTAAGATTTTTATCTTTTGTTTTTAATCTATAGACTTCATCCCAGCTTCCAAGGTCGCTCCATGTAAATTTAGCCTTTATCACATAAACATTCCTTGCTTTTTCCATTATGCCGTAATCAATTGAAATGCCTTTTATTTCCGCAAAGACCTGCTGTAAAACTTTTTGATAATTATGGCTGCGTATAGCTTTTTCGATTTTTTGTAATGCGTGATATAGGTCCGGCAGGAACTTTTGCATTTGAGCAAGCATCAAATCAGCGCGGAATATAAACATGCCGCTGTTCCATAAAAAATCACCGCTTTCTAAAAATATTTTTGCTACATCAAGAGTTGGTTTTTCGGCAAAAGTTTTCACTTTATAAATATCAACGCTGCTGCCCGGTGAGTTAAAATAAGCGTCTTCAATAAATTGTATATAACCATAGCCTGTTTCCGGGTGGGTTGGAACCACTCCAAGCGTGACTATTGCATCATTATCTTCGACAAATTGCAAACCCGCATTTACTATTTTAGTGAACTGGTCAATATTTTCTATCATGTGATCTGCGGGAACTACAAGCATTTTGGCCTGCTCATCAAATTGCCTTAATATTATTGAGGCAAGACCAATGCATGGAGCTGTATTTCTTCCAATAGGCTCAC
>DASXTZ010000336.1:0-2570 GCA_036505135.1 Ignavibacteria bacterium | reverse complement strand
CGCCATCCGAATCTTTCCACCCTGCATCGCTTAACATTTTCTTAGCTTTTTCCACATCATAATCTATTTGAGGCAAATCGGTGTTGAAATATTTTTTGTCTTTATAGTAAATGGGTGAGTTTACCAATGTCCCGAAGCCATAAAGTATTTTATCGACTATAGTTTTTCTATCAATAAGATGTCCAAGAGCCGTTCTTACGATTTTATCTGCAAACAAAGGATTCTTGTTATTCCACCCGATATAACTGTATGTAGGTTCCTGGGGAGTTACCTTTTTTAAATCATATTTAACGGGGTCCTGGAATTCCTGAACATAATCTCTAGGAGCAATAACATAAAGCAGGTCAATCTCCTTATTTTTAGCAGAAACAACAGCTGCTGAATTATCCTGAACTATTTTAAAAACAATTTTATCAACATAAGTTTTTGATTCCAAAATAGGATCTTTTCTCCAGTAATCAGGGTTTCTTTTAAGCAAAATGGCCTGTCCAAGGTCCCATTTTTCAAGTGTATAAGGACCCGAGCCTACTACATATTTAGATTGCCTTGCTACTTCCTGTGAATTGAGAAATTCAGCAAATTCCTTAATTGCCGGATTTTTTTCTGCAGTCTTAAAATCTTTTAATTCTTTCCAGTCATATTTATCCGTTAAGCCCTTTGGGTCAAGTATATGTTTCGGCATAACACCTTTGAATAATCCAATCGAATACATCATTCTCCAGTACGGTTTGCTTAGAACAAACTTAAATTTATACGGGTCATTATCTATTAATTCTACCCTGTCAAGCGATTCAAAATAATTTCTAATTGCTGCATCATCAACAAAGGGATTTTTGAGCGCTTTTATTGAGAAAATAACATCTGAAGCAGTCATCGGATGCCCGTCGGAAAATTTAATGTCTTTTCTTAGCTCATAAGAATATTCAAGATGGTCGGGTGACTCTTTCGGAAGAGAAGCCAGCTTTGGTACCATATCCCATTTTTCCAGGTCGAAAGAATTTAGCGTTTCGAAAATATATCCGGCGATTTCATCCGCTGTGGCATCGTTAGATACTATTGGATTAAGTTTTTCAGCATCTGCCATTTCTCTTTGTACGATCCAGTCTCCTGTTACCGCTCCTGCAGTATCTACAGGTGGCATTAAATCAGAAGTTTGTTGATCATTTGTTGTAGTCTTCTTTCCCCCGCAGCCAATAATTAATACAGCTGCTGAGAGTAGGGCTATGATTTTTAATTTAGTCATAATATTAAATTTTAGTGTATTTTCAAAAAATTTGTCTCCGACTCCAAAAGTAGTCAGGCTCGTGGAGCAATCTGAACCGCAATTTATTTAATAAAACCTAATTTTCAAGTGAATAGTTAATTCGTTAACTAGTTAATTGGTTAATCCAATCGAAGAAATCAATCAGGTATTTTCAAACTCAAAAAACTAAACTAATACAAAGAATTCAAACTAATTAGAGCTCTGGTATTTCCTTGAGCTTAACGGTACCCACCATTCAGGCGTCTGGTATGAAGTTGGCGATGTTGGATACCATCTGACATTCTTATACCTTATTCCATAAACATATTTTGCCTTGGGTGTCCATAAGAACGTATAAACCTGATCATCATAAAATACCTTTTGTATCTTCTTTATAATGTCAGCTCTTTTATTTTCATCAAATTCATTTCTGTAAGCTTCCATCAGCTTATCAGCTTCCGCATTACTATAACTAATATAGTTACTTCCTTCGTTTGTGGCCTGTGATGAATGGAAAAGCTGGTATTCATCAGTTGGGTAATCAGAAAGAACCCAGGCACCCATGAATGCATCAAACTCATGTTTTTTCAGTTTTTCAAGGAATACCGACCACTCTATATCCTGAACATCAGATATTATGCCTATCTTTTTCAATGCATCAGTTATCACAAGCAGCGATTGCCTTCTGGATACATTATTATTATTAAGATATATAAACTTAAAATCCATTTTTTTACCGTTTATTTCCTTATCAAGTATTCCATCGCCGTTTGAATCTGTCCATCCTGCTTCCTTCAGCAGCTGTTTAGCTTTTTCCAGATCGAACGGAATTTCAGGCAGGTCAGGGTTAAAGTTTTTCTTGTCTCCAAAATAAACCGGGCTCTGAATCGGGATAGCAAGCCCCATAGATATCTTATCTATTATAGATTTTCTATCTACTGCATATGCAAGTGCCCACCTTACTTTAATATCTGCAAATAATGGATTTTTCATGTTGTAGCCCAGGTATGAAAAAACAGGTTCAAACGGGTCGGCCTTTTTCATATCAAATCTTTCCGGGTTTGAAAGCTCCTGAACAAAATCAGAAGGACGAACAACATACATCAGGTCAATTTCTTTATTTTTGGCAGCTACTACAGCAGCGCTTTGATCGGGAATAACCTTAACTATAAGCCTCTCGGGGAAAGCATTGGCATGTGCATTGCCGCGGTTCCAATAATTAGGGTTGCGCCTGAAATACACCCATTGTCCCGTTTCCCATTTTTCAAATATATATGGTCCTGATCCGACAAGGTATTTAGGGTTACGGATCATATCCTGAGAATTG
>DASXTZ010000335.1:0-2656 GCA_036505135.1 Ignavibacteria bacterium | reverse complement strand
CAATGGAATAAATATTAAAGAATATAATAAAACTCATTTCAACAAGGAAGATATAAGAAATGAATTAAATATAGCAAATGAAAAGATAATAATAGGCCAGATTGGCAGAATTACACTGGGGAAAGGGCATTATGAGCTTATTAAAGCTGCCGAAATTATAAACAAAAACCACTCGGATAATGTTATATTCTTAATAGTGGGCTCATCATCAAAAAATGAACAACATATTGAAATAGAGATAAAAAAACTGGCTGCAGAATGCAAGGTCAAAAACATACTCTTCCCGGGTTACCGAAGCGATATAGCTCGTATTCTGGCAGGGATAGATATTCTTGCTTTTCCTTCTCATGAAGAATCATTCGGCATAACGCTTCTTGAGGCTATGGCAATGGAAGTACCTGTCGTTGCAACCGGCAATGCAGGAATCACAGATATTATACCAAATAACGAGTATGGGCTTCTTGTTCCGCCAAAAAACTTTAATGCACTTGCGGAACGTTTACTGGAATTAATAGATAATCCTGATTTAAGAAAAAACCTGGCGGCAAACGGAAGAAAAAGAATCGTAGAAAATTTTGATATTGAAAAACTCACATTGGAACTAATAAAACAATATGAAGAAAGCTAAGAGAACCAGCGCCGGACTTATAATGTACAGAATCACAAACGAAAAGCTTGAAGTCCTGCTTGCACATCCGGGAGGGCCGTTTTTTACCAAAAAGGATGAGGGACACTGGAGCATTCCAAAAGGCGAACCTGACGGAAAAGAAGAATTATTAAAGGCAGCAATACGCGAGTTTGAAGAAGAAACGGGAATTAAGCCTGAAGGGGACTTTATAGAACTTGGCTCAATTGTACAAAAAGGAGGTAAAGAAGTTTTTGCTTGGGCATTCGAAGGGGACTTACCCAATGGATTTGTTCATAAATGTAATACCTTTAAGCTGGAATGGCCGCCTAAATCAGGTAAAATACAAGAATTTAAAGAAATCGATAATATTGAATTTTTTGATGTTGAAGCAGCAAAGAAAAAGGTAAAAGGAACCCAAATACCGTTATTAGGAAGACTAGAAAGGCATTTAGGATAATTAAATCAAGATAAACAATATACAATTTGTCATGAAACTAATTACATTAAATTCCTATTTTCATTATATACAATTAGCATTATATTGTAAGTTAAATGGCAGAAAACCCCGAAAAAGGAAAAATATTGGTCTCGGAACCCTTTTTACTTGACCCGAATTTTAAAAGAACAATTATCTTATTAACCGAGCATGGTGAAGAAGGCTCATTGGGCTTTGTACTGAATAAGCCGACTGAATATTATATACATGACCTTGTAGAGGACTTTCCTAAATTTGAAGCGAAAGTTTTTTACGGGGGGCCTGTTCAGTTAAACATGCTCCAGTTTATTTACCGTGCCGACCATTCTTATATTGAATGTTCACTTGAAATAATACCCGGGTTGTACTGGGGTGGAAGCTTTGAAATACTTAAAACAATGATCGAGTCAAATTCAGTAAACCCGGATGATTTTCGTTTTTTTTTAGGATATTCCGGATGGGGTGAAGAACAGCTTGTTGATGAGCTTAAAATAAATTCATGGATATTAGCAGGCTCAACAATAGAAAATATTTTTTCCGATGAACCTGATAAGCTGTGGCGTGAAACTTTAAAAAGCATGGGCAAAAAGTTTGCCCTTCTTGCCAGCTTTCCCGATAACCCTTCTGTTAATTAGTGAATTGGTCAACTAGTCAACTTAGTTTTGATTATCACATCTTAATTCTCAAAATCCAAATTTAAATAAATTATTTCCGGCCTGTTTCCGGTTCTTATTGGCGGGCCCCACGTTCCAACCCCGCACGAAACATAATAATTCGTACTTCCTCTTTTAATTAAACCCCAGCTCAACTCGTATACTTTCTTTGTTATAAAATTAAACGGCCAAAGCTGTCCATGATGAGTGTGCCCCGATAGCTGCAGGTCAACTTCATTTTTTTCAGCTTCTTCCAGTTTAACGGGCTGATGGTCCATTAGAATTATCGGCAGGCTTTTATCAATTCCATCCATAATTTTTTCCAGCGGTCTTCTTATTTTACTGGCAAATGATTTTATTGACCTGTCCTCTCTTCCTATTACATAAAAGCTCTCTGCAATTTTAATATAGCTATCTCTTAGCTCAACCATCCCATGTTCAATAAGATACTTGCACGCCGGTTCAACTCCGCCAATATATTCATGGTTGCCCGTTATTGCATAAACGCCGTAAAGTGATTTTATTTTTCTTAGGGTCTCTCCCAGATTTTGCTTTATTACCGGACCAATGTCTTCATCAACAACGTCTCCAGGCAAAAGCACAATATCAGCATTAAGCGCATTTATTTTATCAACAATTTTTTCCAGCCGTGATTTACAGATTATTGTCCCAAGATGAATATCAGATGCAACGGCCACAGTTAAGGTCTTTAAAGTATCAGCCTTTTTGTTAATTTTTAAAGTAAGGTTCTTTATTCTTGGATTTCTCGCATTAGTATATCCCAAAAAAACTATAATAAACGTTGAACCTGTAACGACAATAGATACAACATGTTTTGTTAATTCATAATTTTTGAAAATAAACGAAGGGAATATCGGAATAATTAAATTTATTAGCCTT
>DASXTZ010000334.1:0-6989 GCA_036505135.1 Ignavibacteria bacterium | reverse complement strand
GTTCCCAGGTTATACGCCATTACTTTCATGTAATCATCTTTGGTATATTCGGATTCATTGTTAAAGCCTTCCGGTGCAAATGCAACTACTCGGGCAGTTTCACCCCTATGAGCAAGTACTATAGTTCCGATATCACATTCTTTAAAAAGCTGCCTTGCATCCTCATTCCTCATTCTTATACATCCGTGAGATGAAGGCCTTACACCAAGGTTTCCGTAATAACCGGTATTGGGAAGTCCATGGAAACCAATACCCATATTGTAAGGCATATAATAATTCATTCTTGCATTATCAAATTGCGTTGATAAGTGTACCTCTTCTTTAATGAAAATTGCAAATAGTCCCGGCCTTGACTCGATCCCTTTGCTTAAAAATTTATTTCCGCTCGAAACAGGATAGTTTTTTGTTCTTCCATCCCTGTAATGTACATATAGCATTTGCTGGTCAATACGCAGCTCGAGCCATAAATTTCTATCGGTATAAACAGTATCCCTTAGGTTATGCGAAAACTCTTCATTGGCCAAAAGTGCCGCAAAATTGATATCATACTTATGCTTATTCTTCAGGCCATACTCTGAATCTACAAGCTGGTTATCTTTCTTATATTCTTTTGCAGACCCGTCCTGAGCAATTCCAGCAAGAAGCAGAATTGTCAATATAGCAGGTAATAGATAAAACCATCCGCCAGCTGGCGGATGGTTTAAAGTTTCATCTATTTCAGATTCGTTATATGTAATATCTGTTATAGAATCCAATCAATTTGAACCATTTTTTGCAGCCTTTTCAAGCCAATCCAGAGTAATTGATTTAGGTCTGGTAATAGGCTCTCCTATTGCACGGCTTAGAACAAGCTGAGCACATATACCAAGTGACCTTGACACGCCAAATACAACTGTATAGTAAATATATTCCGTCAAGCCGTAATGATATAACAGTGAACCTGAGGCGGCATCAACATTTGGCCATGGATCTTTTGCTTTGCCCTGTTCAATTAAGATTTGCGGAACAATATTAAACAGCTTTTCAACGATGCCAAACACGTGGTCATCAGGCATGTGTTTTTTGCCAAATTCAAGAAATGCAGTGAAGCGGGGATCGGTAACGCGCAATACTGCATGTCCGTAACCCGGAATTACACGGCCTTTTGACAGCCATTCCTTTGCAAAGTTACTTAAATCTTCATCTGAGGGGAGCCCTCCAAAATGTTCTTCAAGCTCCAAAACAAATTTAAGGCATTCCTGGTTTGCAAGACCATGCAACGGACCGGCCAGGCCGTTTAAACCGGCCGCCAGCGTATAGTAAGCATCGGATAAGGCAGAGCCGACCACATGCGCGGTAAATGCGCTGACATTGCCGCTTTCATGATCGCTGTGAAGAGTTAAATATAAGCGCATAAGGTCAGACCACTGGTTTTTATCCGAAACACCAAGCATGTATGCATAATCGGCGCCCCAATCAAGATCAGGGTTCGGCAGAATTACAGGACCTTTTTTGAAACGTGTTCTGTAAACACCTGCTGCTATGGCGGGTATTTTTGCAATAAGGTCCAGTGAATCTTCAAGGGTGTATTCCCAGTAAGCTTCTTTTTTCAATCCGTGCTCATACATTTCCTTGAACTTTGACTCATGTCCTAACGCAGTTATCAAAGAGTTGAACATGTTCATCGGATGTGCATCATCCGGAAAAGCTTTTAACAAATTCCAAATATATTCGGGAACCTCAGAACGTTTGTTAAGATCGTTTTGAAGGTCCTTTAGCTCTTTTTCATTTGGAAGCTCTCCGGTAAGTAAAAGCCAGAATACTTCTTCCGGCAGTTTATTTGTAAGCTCGAGTATCGGAATTCCCCGAATGATTAAGCCTTTATCAAGCGCAACTTCAGACGTGTCACATATAAGTGTTTTAACTCCTCGCATTCCGCCTAATACCTGCTCAACGGTGACTTCTGACACTGCTTTCTTACCGCTTTCCTTTGCCAAATTCCGGACTCGATCCCTCAAATTCGAAATTTGGGAGGAAAGTTTTTCCTTAAGCAATGACATTTTATTATTAGTACTTCCTTTCTTGATGGATATATAAATCCTAAAGGTGAACCACTAATATATTGAGATTTGAAATAATTATAAAGGAAGAATTGTATAATACTCAGCTATTTTTGGCTATATCAAAGCAGAAGTGCAAATTTTGGATAAATATGAGTAAAAAACGAAAAATGCCCGCATTGCAGCAGGCATTTTCGGCATTCTATGGAGGTAAACATTTCGTAGAATTCAGGGGATTTTCACCCCTTTTCATCCACAACATAACTAACTAAATGAGAAACAGATCACTTCTTTTGGTTCTGGTTGTTATTATTGTTTTTGTTCTGATTATTTGTTGAGGTTTTCTTTTTTGATTTTTTATGTTTTTTGTGATGTTTGTGATGTTTTTTTGTTTTTTTAGTTGTTGTCTGCTGGGTTGTCTTTTTGCTGTCATCCTTTTGCTGGGCAAAAGCATTGCCGCTGAAGGCAGGAATAAATAATGCAACTATTAGGATGAGAATCAGGCTTTTAAAAAAATTTACAGCTTTCATTTGTGGTTAACTCCTTAATAATTATTTTTAAATTTTTTATATACAAAGTTAACATACAGGTATGATAACAAAATGAAAACCGGATGAAAAATTTTTCATCTTAAGGTGCATTAAATTGGGTATTTTAAAAATTAAGCTTTAACTAAAGGAAGCGAGATTTTAAAAACGGAACCCTCGTTTATTCTGCTGGAAACTGAAACCACCCCGTCATGCATTTCAACCGTTGCTTTAACTATTGCAAGCCCGAGCCCAAGGCTGTAATTCTCGTCTCTTGTTCTTGAAGCATCAACACGATAGAACCGGTCGAATATATGTGAAAGAACTTTATCCTGCATCCCAATGCCCTGGTCACAAATAGTAACAATTGCGTTTTTGCGCGCTTCATCATGATTTAGAAATAGATTTATTTCAGTATTTTCATTAGAATACTTTGCAGCGTTTTCTATCAGGTTAAGGAAAACATTTAGAAGTTTTTGCCTGTCACCTTTTATTAATATCTCTGAATCGATATTCTCATCAATATGCATGATGAGCTTAATATTTTTCTTTGAAGTAATATAATGGCTTTTTGTAACGGCTTCGATAACCAACTCGTTTAAATTAACATCTTCAAAATTTAATCTTATTTTTTTGTTTTCATACTGGCTGAGAAGCAGCAGGCTTTCAACAATATTTTGCAGCCTGTTTACTTCACCAAGGCTATCGGCTAGAACTTGTTTGTATTCATGAAGTGAACGTGTTTTCTTAAGTGCAACTTCAATTTCACCCTTCATAATTGTTAACGGAGTCTTCAGCTCATGCGAGGCGTCCGAAGTGAACTGTTTCAGTATTTTAAATGATGTCTCCAGCCTTTCGATCATGTCATTTAGTGTTCCTGCAAGGCGTGATATTTCATCATCAACTTCATCTACTACTAGCCGTTCATGCAGCTTTTCTGCAGTTAAGGTATTTGCCTTTTCAACAAGCTTATCAACCGGTTCATAAGCTTTTTTTGAAAACAGCCAGCCCATAAAACCGGTAAGCAAAATTGTAACCGGGACGGTAATAAATAATATAAGCCTAAGGCTGCTAAGCATTTGCTCAGGACTTGAAAGCGGGGATATCAGAAGTAAGATATATTTATGTCCACGGTGCATGGCGGGATAATAAAGCATCCTAATTCCATTTTGATCCCATAATCCTGCCGAGGTCTCTAAAAATTTTGTAGTAAATTCCTTTTTACCGTTCAGCGAGCTGTTAATAAGCTCTTTGTCTAATGGGATATTAATATTTTCAAGCTGGTGCGATTTAATAAGGACAGCTTCCGATGAATTTAAAACCATTACATACCCGTTATACAAAGCAGAGCCGGGCTTATTAAGCTCTTTAATTTCCAGAAGAATTTCCGGATTTACGCCATTTTCACGTATATTTTCGGATATAGAGGCGGCAAATGCAGTCATAACAAGGTCATAATCATTTCTTATCTGGCTTGCAAAGATATTATAAAGAAATATGCTGAACCCCAACAGAGTGAAGCCGAATATTAAAGTAAAAAATAAGGTTAGCTTGCCGCGTATCGTTTTAAAAGCTTTAAACATCAGCGTTCATTACGGATTACATATCCAATGCCAACTACGGTATGGATTAAAGGTTTGCCAAATCCCTTATCAATTTTTTTTCTGAGAAGCTTGATATAAGAATCCACAACATTGCTTCCCGTATCAAAATCGATTCCCCATACGTGCTCGGCAATTTGAGTCCTGGTAACTACTTTCTTTTTATTTCTCAGCAGGTATTCCAGAAGAGCAAACTCCTTTTGTGTTAAGTTAATTTCTTTGCCTGCTCTGGTTACTTTTCGCTCAAGCAAATCCACAGCAAGGTCATCGAATTGCAGTGATGAAGCTAAATCGTTCTGTCGGCCTCTGCGTATCAGAGCCCGTATTCTGGCGAGGAATTCATCAAATTCGAACGGTTTTGTCAAATAATCATCTGCGCCAAGGTTCAAACCTTTTACCTTATCTTCGGTTTCGCTAAGCGAGGTTAGCATTAAAACAGGGGACTTAATCCCGTTTTCTCTTATGTTCCTGCAGGTCTGCCATCCATCCTGCCGGGGCATTAACACATCAAGGACAATGACATCATATTCATTTTGCCCTGCAAGAAATTCGCCCTTTTTGCCATCGCTGGCAACGTCAACAGTATATGCCTGTTCCTCTAATCCCTTCCGGATAAATTCAGCAACCTTTTTTTCATCTTCAACAACGAGAATTCGCATATACAAATTTAACTAATAAAACCGCGGCAATAAATCTATAGTTTCCTGCATTTAATTCTTGTAAAGGGAATTTTCTTTCCCAGGCAAAACTCTTCCTGGTTGGTTTTAATTGAAATATCCCATTTTTCTTCGCTGGCACTTTCATACGAAAAACCATTGTATTTATCTAATACTTTTTTATGATGTTCATCCACATCGGGAACATCGGTCATTATATATAACAATCCATCTGGTGATAGCATCCTGTAAAATTCATCAAGCAGCTCACTTGAAAATGCCCGGCGTTTATGATGGCGTTTTTTTATCCACGGGTCGGGAAATAAATAAAATATTTTTTCTATTGAGCCGGAATCTATGAACGGGAACCCATTTACAACACTATACCATAAGACACACGCATTACTAATTTTTTCTCCTTGTATAACTTTGTTGATCCATTCAACAGCATTTTTGCGCAGCTCAAATCCAAGAATATTAATTTTAGGATTCGCCAGCGCCATCTCTATTAGTAATTTTCCCATTCCGCATCCAACATCGAGATATATGGGGGGCTTGCCATTTGTAAACAGCTCGCACCATTCAAATTTTTCAACAAGCGGGGGATAGCTAAAGTTTCGGTTTTTATGCTGTTTTAACGGGAAATATAGGACAGGGTTAGCATGATGGCGCAGCCTGGGAACAGGGTATTTTGTATAATCAATTTTTTTCAATGGATTGTCATTCCCGCGGAGACAGGAATCCAATATATTTTTTCTCTAAAGATAATTTAAATTTATATCCTTAGTAGAAAATTTAAAAGGCGAAATTATTTATTGCTTCTCTCCAAATCCAGCAGCCATTGCTTGCGCCAGACCCCTCCGCCGTAGCCGCCAAGCTTTCCGCTTTTGTTAACCACGCGGTGGCAGGGTATGATAATTCCTAATCTGTTCATCCCGTTTGCCGTGCCAACTGCGCGAACTGCATCAGGAATACCAACACGTTTTGCAAGCTCTGCATATGATATGGTTTCGCCATATGGAATTTTTATCAGCTCGCCCCATACCTTCTGCTGAAACTCCGTCCCGGGGTAGATAAGTGGAACCTTAAATTTTTTCAGATTCCCGGAAAAATATTCTTTAAGCTCTTGTTCTGCCTGCCGTATAAATTCATTTTTACCTGGAACAATTGCTGCATCGAACCTTTTATGAAGCGTTTTCATCTGGAACTCAAGCATCCGCCGGTCAGTAAATTCCGTAAGGCACAGCCCTTTTGATGCAGCGCCAAGAATAATAGGGCCTAACGGACTTTCAAAAAGTGATGTAACAATGCACTCGCTTGATTTGGATCTTCCCGGCGGCTTGCCGAATACTTTTGAGAACGCATCGCGGAAGCCGCTGTGTGATTCATATCCGTTGCCAAGTATTACTTCGTCCAATTTACTACCCTCTCTTATCTGTGTTAATGCAGAAGCTAAACGTCTGCTCCTTTGGTAAGCGTGGAACGTCATACCGTAAGTTTTCATGAAATATCTTCTTGCGCGCGCAGGGTCAATCCCGGTCTTGCGCAATTCACCGTCATTAATCCTCTTATCGACGGAGCTTTCCACTAGCCCAATTAGCTTTTTAGCCCAATCGGGCTGTGAGCCGGCTGGCTCTAATGGCTTGCAGCGTTTGCATGCCCTGTAGCCTGCAAAAAGCGCATCCCGTGCTGAGCCGAAGAACTCGATATTTTTTTCAAGCGGTTTTTTTACCCTGCATGAGGGGCGGCAGAATATATTTGTTGTTTTTACGGCAACATAAAATATCCCGTCATAGGTTGAATCGCCCCGGTAAAAGGCGGTTCTCATTTCTCTGGTTGTTGGTATTTGCATTTGATTCATGTAACAAAATTAACTTATAGCAAGTTTGCGTTCCACCGAAAAATTAACATATTATTCTTTTTGTTGTCATTCCCGCGAAGACGGGAATCCATGATGGCTTTGTAAAAATTTGTTGTGTTTGCTTTTTTATTCGAAATGCTTAGTATATGGTTACATAACCGTAAATCATTTCAGTACCATCGGGCTTCAATAAGGCTGCTTTGTATACTCCGGTCTGAGGAAAGGTAATTTCATCAAAATGAATAAATCTCCAATCAGGTTTTATATCGGCAATATCTGTGGTAATAACGCTTTCCCTAAGTAAT
>DASXTZ010000333.1:0-5848 GCA_036505135.1 Ignavibacteria bacterium | reverse complement strand
ACTGCAGACTGTGGTGGACAGACGTTAAAGTCACACCCGACGGACAGGTAGTATTTATGCAAAATACAGGCGGTATTTCTCAGAGTTGCAGCGGTAATCCTTGTACGAATTGCTGGCCCATTGAAGACCCTAAATCCATAGATAAATGTCTTTGCAAATCTAATTCAAAAGGTATATGTAACCACACTATAGTATGGCAACGTCGAGCTGACTTTGGCGTTTTTCTAGTCCGCTGACTTTCACCATAGGAGTATAAAATGAAAACAATTATAACCATATTCTTTATATTTAATCTCGCATATCGTGCATTATTTGCTCAATGGAATGCAGTGGATTCTAGTTTAAACGTGTGGCACGAATCTGTTTTCTTTACAGATTCAAATACCGGTTATGTTTCAGGAGAAACATATACACCACAATATCACGCTGTCTTAAAGAAAACCACGAATGCAGGCGTTAGCTGGTTTCCGCTCCCAATACCACCCGCTGACACAGGAGAAGGGATTGCATTTACTGATGTACTCTTTACGGATAATAATACCGGTTTTGTAGTCGGAGGCGACGGGTATACTGCAGGCGGTTTGGTTTTGAAAACTACGAATGGTGGAAATAGCTGGTTCCCTTTAACTCTTCCTAATAATAATATGCTTCTTCGTGTGTATTTCGTTAATTCCAATACAGGCTATGTTTCCGGCTATCGAACGATAATAAAAACGACAGACGGGGGGACAACCTGGGTGGAGCAGAATCCGAACTCTACGTCTTATCTGTTTCAAATGTCCTTCACAGACGTCAACACCGGCTATGTAGCGGGCTTCCAAGGCATTCGTAAAACAACTGATGGGGGTAATAACTGGATTTCACAGTTTTCAGGAGCCTCTCTCTTCGGTATAGACTTTGCGGATGCTAATATTGGCATTGCTGTAGGTGATAATGCAAAAATATTAAGGACTACCAATGGAGGAAACAATTGGGGTCCTATAAATTATACCTATTCAACCTGTGCACTATGGCGGGTCAGATTTATGTCTTCATCAGCAGGTTATATTCTTGGACTTTGCAGCCAGATATTGAGAACTTCCGATGGAGGAGCAAACTGGTGCTATCAGACATTTCCTGTAAACACTGATATGAGCGCCTGTTTTTTCACTAGTAATGATATAGGTTATATAGTCACAGCAGCATCACAATTAGGTTTGAAAGGTTACATTTTAAAAACTACCAATGGCGGCGGAAATTGTATTCCAATTGGAATTGAACCCATCAGTAACGAAGTTCCCGATCAATTTCATTTATTTCAAAACTATCCTAATCCGTTTAATCCAAATACAAAAATAAAGTTCAGCCTCCCCCTCCCTTCCAAAGGAGGGGTGCATGAAGTTAAACTGATAATATTCGATATACTTGGGAGGGAAGTTGCAATGCTTGTCAATGAAGAATTGAAACCCGGCAGCTATGAGATTGATTTTGACGGACGTAATTTACCTAGCGGAGTATACTATTATAAGTTGGAAGCCGGTGATTTTAAGGAAACACGAAAAATGATTTTAATAAAATAATAAATTTCTCAGAATGCTAAAAATAATCATAATTTCTTTTGCTGCTGTTTATTTGTCAGCTTCTGCACAAGCTCAATGGAAGCTGATTTCTGGCAAAGACGAAGTTACATCATTAAATAAACTTAAAACATCGACCGGATTTATTGGTTCAATAAATGGCGGCCTTGAAATTCCTTTCGGAGATCTTAGCGATAATTCTGATTTGGGATGGAATATCGGGGCAACAGGCGGATATGTTTTTAATAACCAGTTAGCCACACGGGTAGATCTTACCTATAATTCATTTGTTCCCTCGCCATTCGGCAGGACTTTTAGCGTTATTACTTTCAGGGGTGATTTTATGTTCGGTAATTTCGGGAAGAAGGCGACATTAGCTTATATGTTTGGCGGAATCGGAATGTATTCTGTAAATATTCCATCGAGCAACATATCAGTTTATAATGCAAATGGCGAGCTGATAAGTACCGTTCATATTCCAAGTGATTCAAAAGCGGAGTTTGGTATTGCCATCGGAGGCGGAATAGGATTCAGAATTTCAAATGATATAGCAATGTTTGGAGAAGCTGCTTTCTGCCAGGGTTTCGGAAGTAAGCCCGATGTAAGCTTTATTCCTTTTAAGGCCGGTATAATGCTTACTCCTTAATCTTAAAGAACTAATTCAATTACCTTTTTGCTATGTTTAAGCTTGATTTATACTTCCCGCGCAGGAAAAGCCTTTCACCAATCAGGTATATTCCAATGACCAGTATAATAATTAATGCAATATTTAATGTTGTGGCACTGATAGAGACTCCAAAGAAATTAAGCACGTAAAGGAAAAATGTCTGCACAGCTGTTACAAGCCTGCCTACTAAAGAATTTGAACGTTCAACAGTAGTATTTACATCATATACAGAACCTGTTGCCGTAGATTCTGCTTTTCCGTATAAGTAACCCATTACTATTGTAAAGCCTATCATAAAAGTGCTGAATGAACCCAGAACATATTTTACGATTCTTTCTTTTTTATTTTCTTCAGTAAGCCTCTTGTGCTCAAGAGTTACTTTCTGCATTAAAAGCTGTGAGAAATCGTCTCTTGGCTGAACTAAGATGCTTCTTCTCAGCTTTTGATCCAGAAACTCATCTATTTTTTTATTTCTTTCAGTCATTTTCTTTAAACTTAAATAATTTCCATTAGCTCAGTTTCAGAATATTTCGACATCAATATCTCCTTCATCTTATCTTTTGCCCTGAATATACGGTTTTTCACCGTCCCCAGGGGAAGTTTAAGTGTTACAGCAATTTCTTCATGAGACAGGTCGTTAATATAAAAAAGCGTCAATATAGTTGAATATTTTTCAGGAATCTTTTCCAGGTATTTATCAACTATATGTTTTATTTCATTTTCCACAGCTTTTTTATCAATATCAAACGCGCTGGACATGTAATATTTATTTTTATCTATTTGCATTTCAAAATTTGAAATATCAGCCACATTTCCTTCATCATCAGTTCTCTTTTCATCTATACTTATTAATGTATATGTTTTCGATTTATGTTTCTTGTAGAAATCAATTGCCGTGTTGTAAACAATCCTGTAAAAATAAGTTGAAAACTTGCTTCTTTCTTCAAACTGCCTGTCCACAATCGCCCTGAATGTTTTTATGAAAGCCTCCTGAAGTGCATCTTCAGCGTCTTCCTCAACTTTTAATATCCTCATTGCCAGTGTCATTGCCCTATCCTTATATCTGTTTACAATGTCTTCAAAAGCATTAATATCACCTGATTGTATCCGTTTTACCAAATTAAGCTCAAGGTCATTCATTGCAGATTCTATTCGCTCTTTAGCCACCGGCTTTCTATTTTCACTCAATATAAACAAAAATCCTTTTTTGACCCCCCACTTAATCTCCCCCCGATAAGGGGAGACGCCTGGTATCTTTATTTATTTTTAACAGAATCTTTCGCTTTTGTTGTATCTGTTTTTGTAACTTCGCCTTTTTGTTCATCGGTATGTTTAACCTCTATTTTTACCGGCTCGTCATTTTCATCAAATTCAAACTTAAAATCGAAATCACCTTTATTTTTTTTCGAAAAGCTAACGTAATTGCCATCAAGATGTATGCTTCCATTTATAGTTGATAACCTTATAATGTTCTTCCCGTTACCAAGCTGGCCTGAAAGATTCTTCTTTTGTGATGTAACAGAAGAAAAATTAAGGTTCTCCACCTTTACTTTTCCGTTAACACAGCTTGCTTCTACATTTGCATCAGCATTTTTTAAATTGCCGATATCGATGCTGCCGTTTACTGTTTCTGCGATGAGCCCCTTTGTTGAATCAATATTAGCTTTAATAGAACCATTAACAGTTTCAATATCCAGCGTACCTGTGCATCCATTAATGTATATTGATCCGTTTACATTTTCAAACCTTGAATCAGCTTGCAGCTTGCCTGCTGAAATTGTTCCATTAGTTGAGTTCACTACAACCTTTAATGAAGCAGGTATTTTTACCGTATAATTAACTGTCGCTCTATTTTTCCCTTCAAAAATGGAAAATGATGGCTTCTTATATTCGGTACTTACCTTTATGATTTCATCAGTTGTATCAATTTTGATATCAACTCCTTCTATAGGCTTATCCTGATCATTGATCTTTACTTTCCCTATTTTTTCGGCAGTAATATATATTAAGCCGGTAGTATCTGCTGTCGGAATCACATCTACATTTCCATTAACATTTTCAATTTCAATCCTGAATTTGCCTGTGGAAGTTAACCGGTATTCAGTTTTCTCTTTTTTCTCTACCCTCTTCTTCAGATACTGACATCCGCTGGCGCCGATAAGCATGAATAGGCCAAGAGCTATTATTATTAATATTTTTGATTTCATTTCAGTATTTAGTTAGAAGTTTGAGTAGTAGTTGCTGTGCTTCCGTTGCCACCCTTTTTACGAATGACAAAATAATATATTAAAAACCCCAGGCCGCCAAAGAGCAACACCATTACTCCTGTCAGCGAATCTTTGAATCCCATTTCATCAAGAATAATTCCAATGAAGAGCCCAAGCCCTATCATGGTGAGTAATATTCCCCATTTTAAAGATGAATATGGATTCTTCGGTCTGCGTTCCTGCTCTTTAAAATAATCCCGCGCTTCCTGAGGGGTTAATCCCATATCCATAAGCTTTGTGCGCTCTTTATGTCTTATATAGATATACCAGAAAATTATTGCTCCCGGTATACCGAAGGTGAAAATTATGGCCGTCAGAGGAATCAGGCCTTCTATGAAATCGTTCATTTCTTAATCTCCATTTTTTATGTCCGCCACCTGGCGGGCTAAATTCTTAATTCTTACACTTTTTTTGACTTGGATTGAGTTCGCAGGGTTGCATAATTAGTACTCATCTTCCCAATTTCAACAAAATTAAATTAATGGCTTTTTTACATTCAATTTTATGATTTTTAAAGATTTAGATTCTTAATTCTTAATTGCTTGCTCCGTTCCTTTTCCAAATATCCAGAAATAAACCGTTCCAATTACCCCAAATGCTGCTGCAATAAAAAGATTAAGTGAAGGATTAACGCTCCATAGCAAACCGCCCGCAAAACCTGCAAATGCTACTATACCATCGCGAAGGAAATAATAGTACCCAAATGCACGGGCTTTTGCATCATCTAAAGCAAGCTCCATTATCATAGCCTTTCTTGTTGGCTCTCCAAACTCTTTTAATCCTCTTATCACAAAAGCGGCAGCAAGTAAGCCAAAACTACTGCTAAAATAAAGCATCAGCGGAAATAATGTGAAAAAAACAAAAGTAATTAATACAAAGGGTTTCTTTTCCATTTGGTCCGAAAAATGTGCAACGGGAATATAACATAGGGAAGCTGTTACCATCTCAATTGCAGTTAATATCCCAAATTGTCCTGCAGAGGTTTTTACAATATCCAAACACCATAATACTACGAATACGTAAGGTATCTGCTCGCAGAACCTGACTAATATATCGGAAACAAGTAGATTTTTAAAACGTTTATCCGATTTCCTCCACAGCTCTAAAGCAGAGTATTTTGTTCCTGCCTGTTTCTCATCTTTGATTTTAAAATTTCTTGCAAGGAATATCCCGCTTGCGCTAATGGCAGCAGCAATTATAAAAATTATTATCATTCCGTTATTTAACCCATAAGAATCAATAAGTATGCCTCCAACCAGTGGACCGATTATCATTGGTATGCGGCGGATTATTGAATGCATGGAAATGCCCATTACGCTTTTCGATTTTCCCAGCTCTCCGGTTATAACAGAAATACT
>DASXTZ010000332.1:0-9567 GCA_036505135.1 Ignavibacteria bacterium | reverse complement strand
TACCAAGGCCTTTATCCCTTGGGAGAAGTTTTAATCTTCTCTCTAAATTATCAGTTGAACCGATATAATATTGTTTTTGTGATTTGCTCTCAATTATGTAAGTATAAAATTGCATAATAAACAGAAAAACCACTAAAATTTAGTGGTTTTAAGCGGAACCGACGAGACTCGAACTCGCGACCTCCTGAGTGACAGTCAGGCGTTCTAACCAAACTGAACTACGGCTCCGGGATTATTGTCATGAATTACAAAATTACTAAATTTTCAAATTTTCTGCAATTCATTAATAAAAACGCCGATACCTTATAAATTTATATCAGCACTCTATCTTTTCTTTGTCATAATACAATCTTCAAATTCTACGTCCGCTGCTTTTTTTGTATAAATTTTTGTTATATCAAAGCCTTTGCTTTTAAAGAACGGGCGTGCTGTAAAACTGACTTCAGCCCAGATTTCTGTGATATTAAATTTATCCGCAGCCTGCTCCATAACATTCAAAAGTCCGGAAGCAATCCCCTGCCGCTGGAAATCTTTGTGAACATACATATAGTCAATAAAGCCTTGATCAGTTATGGAACTGAAACCAATAATTTTACCCTGAAGCTCTGCCACAAAAAAATATTGCTCATTAATTTTATTTGACCAGCCTTCAGCATTAAGAGTACCTGAAGCCCAAATTTCGATTTGTTTTTGGTTATAATCTTTTTTATTTATCGTGGTTACTGTATCATAAAATAACTGCCGGATCTCATCTACATCAGAAATATTTGCTCTTCTTATTTTCATGATAACTATTTTGTACAAATATAATTTATATCACACTTTGATACTTACAAAAAATTATTACTTATTATTTTTGTATTATTCCAAAAAAAATAAAATAAAAAAAATGGCAGAAACCAATTCCAACCCACAGGTCGCATTATTGAAATGGATGCTTGAAGACATTCGCAAAGTGACACTCGCAGGAATAAATCATCTGGCAAAAGAACAGCTTTTCACGCCGCCAATTGAAGGTGAGTTCCCAATTGGATCATATCTGATGCACTTTGCGGAATGTGACCTTGGGTGGCTTGAGGTTATTTCCGGAATCAAGCCATTGGAAGAAATAAAAAAGAGAAGTTATTATGCAACATGGTTTGATAGCCCCGACTCAAACCCGCCGATAGAGCCGCTAGAGATAAGCGAATATCTTGAAGTTCTGGACATCACAAGAGGAATGTTCTTAGATTTTATTTCAACAATTAAAGATTCTGAGCTTGAAGATATTATTACACATACGGGCATACATAGAGAAAGAAGACATTCGAAGAAATGCATTATTTATAATATACTAACGCATGAAGCTCACACGCGCGGACAGATTTTTATGCTGATAAGAAAGGCCGGATGGAATAAAAAATAAACAAAAACTAATATTCCATCAAATACCCCAAAAAGGGTATGAATTAGTATCATACAATGATACTGATTGAAAGTTATTCTCCTCTATTTTTATATTCTCAAAATTCAATAAAAATGACACAAATTAATGCTGAACCGCAACTTGCATTGCTGAGGTGGATGCTTGAAGATGTCAGAAAGGTAACTCTGGGAGGAGTAAGCCATCTGACAAAGAAGCAGCTATTTACTCCGCCAATAGAAGGTGAGTATCCGATAGGAGCATACCTGATGCATTTATGTGAAGTTGACCTTGGCTGGCTTGAGGTAATATCAGGGGAAGAGCAGCCTGAAGAAATAAAAGAACGAAGTTATTACAGCAGATGGTTTGACTGCGGCCCCGATTACCATCCTCCGAAAGATGCCATCGATGTAAGCGAATATCTCGAAGTGCTAGAAATAACGCGGAAAAAGTTTTTAGATTATATTTCATCTCTTAAAGATTCTGAGCTTGAAGACATTATCACGCGTAAAGTAATAAACGGAGAAAGAAAATATTCAAAGAAATGGATAATCTATCATATAATAGAGCACGAAGCTCATACAAGAGGCCAGATATTTATGTTGATTAGAAAAGCCCGATGGAATAAAAAATAAAATATTTTTGCTTAAAAAAGCCTCAGGGGAGGTAGAAATAAAAAGGGAGCAAAAGTCGGCTCCCTTTTTCTATTTCACTTAAACACAAAATAAGTAAATCCCAATTCGAGGTTATATCTTCTTACCAAGATGCAAGGTCATCTCCTGTTAGCTCTAAAAGTAGCTATCTTGCTGATCTAAGATCCATCGAAAAAGAATTTTCAAGCTCAGTTTATAATGGTAACGACCCCGGCGTTCTTGAACTAAGACGGCTGATCAGCACGTGGATGAGCAAACGTATTTTCTTTGTAAAACAGCAAATAGCTGATAACACAGTTGATGAAACAACTACTTCAAGGCAGTTCAGAGAGGAAGGCGATAATTTATATTTTGCAGTAAATAATCAGCTTAGAAAAGTAAAAAGTGTTTATGTTGATTAAAAATATATAACCTGACAGGTTTTTAAAACCTGTCAGGTCTGTAACTAAATCTATTTAACTAAAATCATTTTCTTTGTTTCTATAAAATCCTTAGCGCTTAATGTATAAAAATATACACCGCTTGCCCATTCACCAGCTTCAATTTCGGCATTGTAATTTCCTGCTTTTATGAAGCCATCAAGATAATTAGCAATAAGCTGTCCTACTGCGTTATAAACCTTAAATGAAACAATGCCATCTTTTGGAATTGAGAAATGAACATTTGTAACAGGGTTAAAAGGATTCGGGAAATTTTGCTCGAGTGAATATTTATCAGGTATACCGGTTTGCTGGTTATTAATACCTGTAAGTATATAACTGCTTTGAAATCCCTGCTGGTTTTCAGAAACGCTTAAGCTTCCATTATCTTTAAAAATGAATACCGCAAATTTACTATTGCCTGCCTGCCATCCGGCGTTAAGTGTTGTGGTAAATGTTAAAGGGTAAGTTTGGTTAGCATTCCAGGTTCCTGAATTAACGTTAGAACCCGCAGCGCCGTTTACCATATTTCTTACAACCCAGTTATGAATCGCGTTAGGGTTGCCTGGGCAATATGAATTGCCGGTTTGAGGATAAACAAGATTATCTTCAGTAATTACGTAGTTAACTTTATATTGACCCGAAAGCGTTGTAAGCGCTGTCGCGTTTAAATTTACAGATAGCTCTCTTGTACCCTGGTTATAATTAATACTTGTAGACGTTATACTGATTGTTCCGGAAGGAGCATTTTCAAGCCTGTATTCAGCATCAAAAAAGAATGAACCCCATCCATTGTTTGCACCAAGTCTTCTATCAATAAGACCGGATGGATAGCCGGAAAAGCCAAGCAGGCCAATAATATTATTACCATTAAAATTTATATATGGATCGGACCCTGCGCCATGATAGGCAAAAACGACCGCATTATCAGGATATGTGGTAGCTACATTATGAGCCTCATCATCGCCACAAGGACACCACTGGCACCAGGTGCCCGTGCAAAACTCAAGTATTACTTTTCTTGGCGCGTTTGTTACTGTAACCGTATTTGTAATAGCGTCATTGGATGTATTTTGATCACCACCTAATGAAGTGGAAGCATTGATAGTATAAGCCCCTGTAGAAGCAAAATTAAAACTTGAAAAATTCACAAGCTGCGTTGCTCCCGGAGCAAGATTGCTTACACTTTGAGTATTAGTATAACCGCCCGGGTTTATTGTCATAGTAACATTAAAAGATTGTGTAGTTGTCCCATAGTTCCTTACATAAGCTTTCGGAATCTTCGAACCGGGAGTAAATCCCCACTTAGGATCACTGATGCTATTTACGCCTACATCGTTATTGTATGGGGCGCCTACCCTTATGTTATCAAGATACAAGCTATTGCCAAATGCAGAAACAGAATTAAATTTTATCTTATTGGTTCCAACGGCAAGAGCATATCTTTTAGTAGCCCATTGCCCTGATGTAGGGACGAATAAATCATTTGTAGCTGGTGCAGTCACCAGCGGTCCGCTATTACCTCCAACCAAAGATATCAATAAAGTCCATGTAGAGCCGCCATTATTCGAAGTGTAAATATCAAGCCTGTCATTATAGCCTCCTACTGCTGTTGCATAGGCATGGTCGAATACTAGAGAATCGCCTGACGTAGTTGCTGGAAAAGTATAAGTTAGAAGATCAAAATTACCGGACAAATAATCGTAGAAATCAACAATGGCACTTGATACTCCAACCCCGTACCCGCTGCAATATGTTGTCCTGCTCACATCGTGTCCCGTAGTATTTTGAACTGTCCAACCGGCAGGCGGGAACGACGGGTTTTCAAAATCCGCTAAAAAATATACCGTACCGGATGCAAACGCTGGCGCAGCGCCAAATATTGCTAGACCTATAAATAAAATTATTAAAAAAGAGGGTATTGAAAAAGTAGCTCTTATCTTCATTTTAAGTACTCCTGGTAAATTATTCTTTAAAAATAACAATATATTTAGTCACAAAAAACCTTAATTAATATAACACTAAATTTTGACAATACGGATTTAAGTGGCAACCCTAAACGACAAAACACCATTAAAAACCCCTAAAAATTAATTTTTTTGCAAAAAATGCCGATATTTGATTTCGACATTTACAAAAACTTTTCTTTGACAAATAAAAAAGGATTAAACTATATTTACACAATATTAACAACAATCAATTAGCCACGTAAAGAAGGATTCAGGAAAGCAGTAACTTTTAAGAAAATAATTAATAATACATATGAGAGGACTTGTAATATCAGGTGGAGGCTCTAAAGGCGCCTTTGCTGTAGGTGTCTTAAAATATTTAATAGGAATAAAAGCTCATCAATATGATTACATTGCAGGCACTTCAACGGGAGCTTTAATAGCGCCTCTTGCTGCAACAAGAGAAATAGATAAGCTTGAAGAAATATACACTACAAGAGAGACCAAAGATATTCTTAAAAAGCGTGAGCTGTTTGATATAGGACGTTTAATCACTAAAGGGATAACGCTTGAGGATTTCGATTCATTTTTCGATGTAGCACCTCTGAGAGAATTCGCAAAACAGATACTGTTCCCGCGTTATGATGCTATAATGAGCTCGAACATAACCGTAATGTTTTCGGCAATTTGCCTACAGGATGCTGAGATAACATATTTTTCTACTAAACCCATTAATAACAATAGTAAGTTTGAAGCAGTGC
Organism: Ignavibacteria bacterium; assembly: GCA_036505135.1. GTDB lineage: Bacteria > Bacteroidota > Ignavibacteria > Tepidaquicellales > OLB5 > DASXTZ01. The sequence goes on along the minus strand of DASXTZ010000332.1, from coordinate 4,383 downwards.
TTATTGAAAATAAAGAGCAGATGTTAAATGCAATTATGGCATCCGCTAACCAGCCCGTCCTTATGCCCCCGGTAGAATTTACCAAACGGCTGCCAACACGGCAATATGTTGACGGGGGTGTACGAGAGTATGCCCCAATCCAGGGAGTTATAGCAAATAATGTTGATGAAATTGACGTTATCCTGCACTCACCACCCTTAATGCCATTTACACCGGGCAGGTTTGATAACATAATTGATATCTTAAAACAGACCATAAGTATTTTTTCTGAAGATGTTGCAGTAAACGATCTTGACGTAGCAATTCTGCTTGCAAAGGAGAATGGCATCAAAATAAATGTTTACAGACCGAAGCGGGAATTACCAATAAAAGATAGTCTTGTTTTCAATCCCTTAGTAATGCGGGATGTTTTGAATACAGGATATAATATTGCTGAAGAAATTTACCCCTCCGGGGCATAAATAAAAACCCCTCCCATAAATGAGAGGGGGTAATAATTATATACTGAAACTAATTTTATTTAACCAGTAACATCTTTTTGGTATCTGTAAATGTTCCTGATTCCAGTCTGTAGAAATAAACACCGCTAGCGTAATCAGCAGCATTAAATTCTACTTCATAAGTACCCTGGCTCTTAAATTCATTAACCAGCGTCTTTACTTCGCGTCCTAATAAATCATATACTACAAGCTTAACATTTCCTGCTTTCGGCAGCTGGAATGAGATAACAGTAGAAGGATTAAATGGATTCGGATAATTCTGCATAAGCATATATTCATCCGGAATCTGGTTGTTGTTATTCCCAACTGCAACAATTCCCAAACCAACTATAGTTCCGGTAGCCCCTACTGCCCAGCCAACCGCACAGCAGTTAGGTGTTGAAACATCAAGGTCAAGAAGGTTTCCGGCACCCGTATATGCAGAGCTCCAGTTATCACCGCTGTTTGAGCTGTAATAAATACTGGTTCCGCGGGTATACCAAAAACGCGGTCCTGCTCCAGCAATTCCCGTAACATTTCCTGTTCCAAGAGCCGTTATTGTAGTGTAGTTAGCTCCGCCATCGGTAGTCCTTTGTAATATGGTACCGCCTGCCAAACCAAGGCTAAGGCTGTTGAAAGCAAGGCTGTATGAATTTACCTGCCCGGTAGTTGGGCCTGAAGTCCATGTTGCACCAAAGTTTGTTGAGTGATAAACTTTAGTATTACTGGTACCGAACCATATGTTTGTCCCCATAATTTCAAGCGCATTATTCCACCCTGCTTCTGATCCAACCTGGGCAAGATATAATCCTGTTGAATCCCAGTTAACGCCTCCGTTTGTAGTTTTCCACAATGACCACCTTGCCGCTACAGGATCGCCGTATGCAAATCCTGTACTTGCATTTACAAATTGAAGGCCGTCAATAAATCCGCCTGGTTGAGTAAATACCTGCGTCCAGTTTGTGCCGCCGTTAGTTGTTCTGTAAATAAAAGTTGCACCAGGTGAAGTAGTCAGCCACGCAGTGTTAGCATCCAATGCATCTATTGCATAGATATCCCCTGTAATAACTCCCGGGTTCGGATTTGCATTTGTCCATGAAGCACCGCCATCGATAGTTTTCCTTACCACTGCTGTATTACCTGCTGCCCACCCAATAAGGTTGCTGACAGATTTTACCGTATTAAGCTGCGCAGTCGTGCCCGATGCCTGCAGCACCCACGAAATAGTGCATGACCCCGGATTATATGGCCATGTATAATCAAAAACACCTCTTCCGGGAACAGTTGCAGTTGCGGCACCGCAAAGAAGAGTAGTATCGCACACAATTCTGTATGCCAAACCACGCACAGTATATGTATTGCTCATCGGGGCGCTATTGAACTCTGTCCATGAATTACCGCCATCGGTGGTTCTCCACACACCTCTTGAAGTAGCACCGCCGCCATCGAGTCCGACAAAAAACTGGTTAGTTGTTCCCGGTTTTATAAGAACTATTCTTAATAACGTACCTGCTACGTTTGGAAGGCCGGTATGTTTTTTTGTCCACAGCTGGCCTCCGTTAGTTGTTACGTATGCACCGCCGGCAGTATCATTTAAGAATAAACCTGCGAGGACTACTGCAGTATCAAGAGTACTTATACTAATAGACCGTACGGGGTCTCCTGTTGTAGTTCCTGTTGGCAGGCCATTAGAAATTTCAACCCAGCTTGCACCGGCATTGTTAGTTCTGAACATTTTTGAAGGACCTGTACTTCCGGGAAGAATTAATGATGAACCTGCATAAAGAACATTCGGATTAAGTGGATTAATTGCTATAGATAGAATGTTCATATTTGTTATGCCGGAATTTGCTGGCGCCCAGCTATTGCCTCCATCTGTGGTTTTATATATACCAGCTATGGCCGGGTTAATACCATCAAACACAGTAATATAAGCAATGCTTGGGTTTGTTGGATGGACAGCAATCCATTGAATTGCTTTTGTATCCGTAATGCCAGTGTTCATTAGTGTCCAGCTGGCTCCTCCATTTGTTGTTACGTAAACGCCGCTGTTTGAAGAGCCGTTCTGATCAGTTCCGGCATAAACTATGTTGCTATTGGAAGGAGCAACCGCCAGTGCCTGAACTTTAAAATAAGTCATGCCGGTATTTACCTGTGTCCAGCTAAACCCTCCGTCGATGCTTTTGTAGACTCCTGAATCAAGGCCTGCAGAATAAACAATATTCTGGTTAGAAGCACAAACTGATATAACATAAACTCTGCCATTGTTATTCAGGTTAAGAGTCCATGCGTTCGGCCCATCCTGGGAACGAAGGCTAATTGCCACAAAAAATTGTATCACCGCAAGTGATAAAAAGAGTATTGAAGATTTTTTCATTGTTGTATTTCCGTTAAATTATTAAGATTATTTGATTGTATCTAATATGATTCCTGTGAGAACTGAAAAAAAAATATTCTAAAGAGAAACTCTTTAAAATAACACGGGGACAAATCAAAAAAGTTTTGATCTGTAAAAAAGGATGGATGAAGTAATGCTTCCAATATCTCAAATAATTTTAGTAATTACAATGCAATAGAATCCTCATTTCAGGCCGCTTAATTCCACTAACGTTAATTTGCGCCATCTAAGAAAATACTAAAGCTGATGTAAATTCCAGTTATGAGATACAAAAAGAGACCAAAAAAACATAACCTTCTAATAATTAAAAATTTGATTCCCCAAAAAATATGATTTGTATCATAAAAGTATCTTTCTTATTATGATTTAAGTCATATTATTTCCTTCATATAAATATTATGTTTGTACAGTGAAAATTTAAAGCATTGACCGGCAAAGCGAATAATTCCAAACAAGATGATTTTTTCAAAATTTCTGCGTATTTTGTGGTTTCACTGGCCTGCCTGTTTACGGCTCAAAAAGCTCAAAGACTCATTAAACAGTAGAGGGGCACGTTAATTCACATATTTGGGTTAAAATAAAAATGAACAACAAATTTTTTTCAATCTCAATTTTACTTTCTTTCGCATTTTTGGCTCTAATTTTAAGTTCCTGTACGAAGGAAGTGCCTAAAGAAATGCAAAACACTAACAAACAGGCTCCGCCTATTATACCCCAGTCACAAATGCCTGATGATGATATACATAGAAATCTTGGAAACAAACAGGACCAGTCCACCGATAGCGATACATCAAAGACCAAGGGGGATGCAAAGGCAGAACAGCTTACCAAAGAAGCCGATGCAGCCGATGCAAAATACCAGCAGACAAACTCGGAAGCCGATAAAAAAGTATGCATAACAAAACAATTAACTGCAGCTAATTATCTGATGTTCGAAGCTAATCTTTCACCTAAGAAAAAGTATAAACCTGCTTTACAGCGTTACCGCAGAGTTTTAGAGCTTGACCCGAATAATTTGGAGGCAGCAGAAAATAAAAAGCAGATAGAAGATATTTATCAATCAATGGGAATGCCGATTCCAAATTAATGTACGTGTTTTTAGAAAATAATTCTTTTTACGTTGTGCTTTTAATTAACCTGATTATATGGGTTGGAATCTTTGGATACATTTTTTCCATAAACAAGAAGGTTAATTCATTATTAAAAGAAAAACAGTAGAACAGCAATGAATAAAAAAGTAATAATAGGTATTTTAATCATCATGATATTTATCACAGTTGGGTTCTTTGCATTTATGGATAGCAAGATTGAATATTCTAATTTCCAGAGTGCAACGGGAAACCATAAAACATGCCAGGTAAAAGGTGCATGGGTTAAAGATAAAGAAACACGATTTGATGCATCATCCAATCAGTTCATTTTTTATATGAAGGATGAGAACAATACCGAAATGAAAGTTGTACTAGACGGTGCCAAACCGAATAACTTCGAAATGGCAGAAAACGT
>DASXTZ010000331.1:0-2959 GCA_036505135.1 Ignavibacteria bacterium | reverse complement strand
TGTATTTGAAATAGAACCCAATCATCATTTGATATACCAGGCAGTGAAGGCATATCTTTCTAACCAAAGGCATGGCACACATAAAACCAAGGAAAGAAATGAAGTCTCAGGCGGAGGAAAAAAGCCGTGGAGACAAAAAGGTCGGGGAACTGCAAGAGCGGGAACTACAAGATCACCTATATGGGTTGGCGGTGGAACAACTCACGGTCCGCGGCCTCACACATATAAGCAGAAAATGACAAAAAAATCGTCACAGCTTGCCAGGAAAAGCGCTCTAAGTATTAAGGCCAAAAATGGTGAAATTCTTGTAATTGAAGATGTATCATTTGAGAAACCAAAAACAAAAGATTTTTATTCTATACTAAGGAGCCTTAAACTGGATGATAAAAAGGTTCTTATGCTAACCAGCGGTAATAACCTTAGTTTATATAAATCAGGCAGGAATTTACTGAAGGTTAATGTAGTGGAAGCTGCCACTGCAGCTACTTACGATCTTGTGAATAACCAGATTATTGTAATTCAAAAAAGCGCAATCGAGGCTCTTTGTAAACCTCTTTCAATTTAATTTTGTTAAACTTTTAATGATGATGAGAAGCATTTTAATAAAACCTGTGATAACCGAAAAATTAACGCTGCTTCAGGAGAAGAGAAATCAGTACGCTTTTGAAGTTGATGTTAAAGCGTCTAAAATTGATATAAGAAACGCTATACAAAAGAAATTTAACGTGAAAGTTGAAAGCATCAGGACGGTTCATATCAAGGGGAAAAAAAAATCACAGTTTACCAGACGCGGCAGGTTTGAAGGTTACAGACCCACTATTAAGAGAGCAATAGTTACATTAAGCAAAGATAGTAAGATCGATCTCTTTGAATCGGCAGCATAACCCCGAGTGCTAGGGGTCACATCCCGAAATAAAAAATTAAAGCATTTCCAAATACCTATGAAAATTGGTAAACAATTTACAAACAGGGAATCCCAATCAATTGATAAGTATTTGCAGGAGATTGGTAAAGTTGAGCTCCTTGATGTTGAGGAGGAAATCGATCTTGCAAAGAAAATCAAATATGGTGATGAAAAAGACCGGCAAAAAGCTCTAGAAAAGCTAACCAAAGCTAATCTAAGATTTGTTGTCAGTGTTGCTAAACAATACCAGAATCAGGGACTATCTCTTGGAGACCTCATTAACGAAGGCAATCTGGGCTTAATTAAGGCTGCAAAAAGATTCGATGAAACAAGGGGTTTTAAATTTATTTCATACGCCGTATGGTGGATTAGACAATCTATACTGCAGGCACTAGCTGAGCAGTCAAGAATAGTCAGGCTTCCATTAAACAGAGTTGGAGCGCTTAATAAAATTGGTAAGGCTTACAGCACGCTGGAACAGGAATATGAAAGAGAGCCAAGTGCAGATGAACTGGCAGAACAGCTTGACATGTCTCTATATGAAGTGTCGGATACTTTGAAAATATCCGGAAGGCATTTATCTATCGATGCACCATTTGTTCATGGTGAAGATAGCAGGCTTGTTGATATAATGCCGAACCAAAATCAACCACTTCCTGACCATAACCTAATAAATGAGTCATTAAAAATAGAAATTAACAGGGCTCTTAACACTTTAAGCGCCAGGGAACGAGACGTGTTAAAATTATATTATGGCCTTGACCAGGAAAACCCTTTAACACTTGAAGAAATAGGGGAAAAGTTTAAGCTTACAAGAGAAAGAGTTAGACAAATTAAAGAAAAAGCCATCAGGCGGTTAAAGCATGCTTCAAAAAGCAAAGCATTAAAGTCATATCTTGGATAAAATAAAATTGTCATTCTGAGCGTATATACCTCGCGGCGCTAAGGCCGACAAAAATTTAAAATTTTCCTTCCTAAAAATATGAGAACACAAAAGATTTTAAATTCTTCATGTCTGATAATTCTCCTTATATTCATTCTTGCAGGATGTGGAAAAAAACAAAATGATACCATAGTTACACTGAAAGGTGGAATTAAAGGCGGCGGAACCTTTGTAACTAATGAGACAGAAAATATTCGAAGTCTCGATCCCACAGGGATAAATGACGTTGTCTCTCACCACGTAGCACATCAAATTTATGACCTTCTGATTGATCTGGATACAAACTTAAAGCTCAAACCCATGCTTGCTACAAGATGGGAAATCAGTGCAGACGGCATGCTGTATACCTTTCATTTAAGAAAAGGAGTAAAATTTCACGACAACGCCTGTTTCCCGGGCGGCAAGGGCAGAGAAATGAATGCCGGTGATGTTAAATATTCACTTACCAGAATTTTAGATCCCCGAACGGGGACTTTAGGATTTGATTTCTATAAAAATTATGTAGACGGTGCTAAGGAATTTCACGCCGAAATAACTAAGGCAATGGCTGATAACCGTGAGCCCAGGATTAAAGAGGTTCAAGGTTATATAGTAAAGGATGATTCCACGTTTCAGATAAAATTAGCCAAGCCTTTTGGACCTTTTATTTATTACATGTGTCTTGGTTTTGCTTATGTCGTTCCCAGAGAGGCAATTGAAAAATACGGAAAAGATTATTTTCAGAATCCTGTTGGGACAGGAGCTTTTATTTTCGAGAACTGGACTCCGGACCTGGAAATCAACATGAGGAAAAATCCCAATTACTGGGAAAAAGACGAGTTTGGAAACAGCATTCCTTATGTCGAAAGAGTAAAGTTCCGTTTCATTCATGATCTTTCACAGCAGTTAATGGAATTTAAAAACGGAACAATCAGTGATTCATACAGGATAGCCAATGAGTTGTTTAAAAGCGTTGTAAATGACGATAAGACTTTAACTCCTGAATATTCAGGTTTTATTTTACAGAGGAAAACTTCATTAACTATTCAATATTATGGTTTCTTAACTACAAGCAAAGTTTTCAATAATGTTAAGGTTCGTCAGGCGTTTAATTATGCGGTTGATAGAGAGAA
>DASXTZ010000330.1:0-6509 GCA_036505135.1 Ignavibacteria bacterium | reverse complement strand
CGGTTATGGAATATGAACCAACAATATTGTTACACCCTCCATATCCGGTGAGTTTTTTCTCCTCTCTTTCAAACTTAATATATATTTTCCCGTCCGCATTGGGTATGTCGTTATAATCAATACTTTGCACGAGCCAGATTTTATTTTCAAACTCTGCTGTCTTCTGAATTAAAAAAGAACCGGAACATGAAAAAAGAAAAAAGGGAAAAATAATGCTTAAAATAACCAGTGGAAAATTTTTCGTTTTCATAGGTGTAAAATAATACAAATTTAGAAAAAATAGTAAGATAAAAGTTACAGCACTGAAAAGCGAAGGTCTTATAGATACCTGTTGAATTTTGCCTTTATGGCAGGGGATCCTTAGCCTTGCTCAGGAACATTCTTATTTCCAGATAGCAAGCAGTCCGCCCATCAGGCAAATAGCAACAAGCTGGTAAAGGATAAATATAAAATATAAGACTTTACTTCGTTTTTCATATAAATAGCCGGGCAAAACAGTTGTAACAACAAATCCCAGCCATACCCAGAAACCTACAATAACTCCATCACCAAATGAGCTGATGAAGGCAAACTTCATTATATGAGCAAGCACGTATGCAAAAATAAGCGCTGCTATAGTGTTGAAGACGTATATTAAAGGATTAGCGCTGCCTGACTGTTGAAATTCCCCGGAGGTTTTACCTGCCTGCCCCGGGCCCATGCTTTTTATCCACAGCTTGCCGAGAACAAACGGTGAATACCACAGCATCCCAATTGCCATGTTAAGCACGGCAGCAGCAATTACGGGAAGAAGATTTATGGATGTATCAGGAAGATGCATAATCAATTAAAAAATAAAAATTACGAATTAAGAATTAAATAAACTGAAGAGCATTTAGAAATTCTTAATTTTTAATTCGTAATTCTTAATTGAATCAAGCTGCCCGACTAGGGGTCGAACCTAGAGTCTCTTGATCCAGAGTCAAGCGTGTTGCCAGTTACACCATCGGGCAAAAAAATCAGAATTAAACAACAAAAATTAAAAGAACTAATATATATGCTCCATACATAATCACGGCGTGCTGAACCGGCTTTAGCCGTGAAGTCCCGCTCTGCGGGATTGCCAGTTACACCATCGGGCAAAAATCAAATATCAAAAATCAATTATTAAAGAGCAAAATATAAAGATGCATTCCATATTAACAAATATACTAAACCAGGCTGGTAACTTCAATGAAATAGATGTGTGCAGAATACAGCATTTACCCGCCTAAATAATACTTTTTGAACCACATCTTAAAAGCAGGGTCGATAAAATCATATGTTCCGTTAGGCTTATGGATAATTTCTTTTTTAGTTAATGACTCTATAATTTTTGTTACATTACCTGTTGTTCCAAGGTCATATTTTTCGATTATATCATGATGATATATATTTTTCTGCTCGTTATTTATCACAGCGTTTAAAAAGTTCAGCTGGGTGTTACTGATGCCTTCTATCTCTTTCTGGTAAAGCGCGGAGTTTTGCGTGAGCATTTCATCCAGTGCAGCCTTAACATCTTTTAAAGAAGCATGTCTGCCCGGGTTAAGCCACGTAATGTGCGCCAGCTGCTGAACATAATATGGATGGCATTCCATCGAATCTGCAATAAATTCTGCCGCAGGTTTTTCTATTGTTTTATTTGTCCTTTCGAAAGCATTAATAATAAACTTTACGAAATGTTCACGGTCAATTTTATTAAGATAATACAGGTCCCCAAACCGGTAAAAAGGCATTGACTGGCTTTTGAAAAGCCCGCTCATCATGTGAGTCTGGCTTCCGTATATGCAGTAAGCAGTGCTGTTATGTTTCTGCCAGGCCGCTCTCATCCTGTTTTGTATCAGCAGGGGGTCATCAAACCGTGAAATATTCTGGAATTCATCTATGCAAATTACGATGTTATGCTTTTGCTTTGATGCGATTCTTTCAGGAAGATTCAGTATCTCTTCAAAATCGCCTGATTCATCACTTAGCTCGAAGCTTATCTCAAAATCACTGTAATTCTCAACAGGTATGGTGATCTTTGGAGTAATTCTTTTAAGAAATTGTTTTGCCAGGTCAATCCATTCTTTGGGCTTTGTTGCTGTTTGTTTTATTACCTGCTTGGCATAGTATGAATAAAACTGCTGTTCGTTTTTAATATTGAAGAGGTCTACAAAGATTACGTTGTTTTTCTTGTCTAAACGTGCGAACCGTTCTGCCGCAGCTCTTACAAGCGATGATTTACCCCATCTCCTTGGAGAAATAAGCACTGTATTAATACCGCTGGAAAAATTGGAAACAAGCCTTTCGATATCGTTTTGCCTGTTTGTAAAGAACCTGCCTTCTACAATCTTTCCGAATTTAAATGGTGATAACATGTGCAAATATAATGAAAAAATTAATTAGTTGCTATGTGGTAAGTTGCTATATGGTAAGTTGCCGTGTGGTAAGTAATATATCTTTAAGGGGTGTCCAATTTTGCAAAACGTTAATTTTCTGCATTATTTGTTTAAAATAAGGTATTTTACTACAAATCAGTAATATCTTACAGCAGTTCTGCTACATATTTACAGTATCTTACGAAAAAATATCTTCCTGGTCTATTGACAAGCGCTCTTTTATGGCTTAGTATTATCACAACGTCAAACGCCTGCCTGCAGCAGGCAGGTAAAACGATAAACGTGAAACGGGAATTGACTATTCAACTAATTAACTTTATTAATTTGAAACTTTAACTTGAAACTACATTTCTCCCCTGTCTCGAGCAGGCCCTTACATTTCCCTCCTTTAGACAGGATATATAATTTCGATTTTTTTTTTACTAATTATTAATTATTAACCATGAATGAAAAAGAACTTAAACGTTTAAAAGAGTTAAAATCAAAATCAGCAGAGTCGCTCACAGATGATGAAAAACATGAACTCGGTGCGCTGGATGAAAAGAACCAGACATACGAGCTTGTTAAAAAAGCGGCAGGTGATTTCTTCAAAGGCTCGGGATTAACTGATGTCATAAAAAAGCAGACCGATATTGAAAAACGTGGCGAAAGCGCCGAAGGAAGGTTTGCCCTTCTATTGAAAGGAATTTTCAGCGGAAACTATGACCTTATCACAAAAGCTGCTGACCCGATGATAGTCGGCACACCGGGCTCAGGCGGATACCTTGTTCCCCAGGTAACGGCGTCGCGCATACTTGAGCTTGTACCAACCTTTGGCCAGGCAAGGCGCTTCATGACTGTGTTTCCAATGGCGGGCAATGAGCTTCTTATCCCCAAAGAAAATGCAATGCCCTCATGGAACTGGGTGAACGAAAATGCTTCGATCACCTCATCCAAGCCGACAGTGCAGACTATTACCCTTACTCCCAAGAAAGGCGCTGCAATTGTAGTGCTTTCAAACGAGCTGCTTAAAGATGCAAACATAAACATTGCAGGCTATGTGATGGGCAAGATCGCGCAGGCAAAAGGTACATCGGAAGATGCGCAGATGTTTGCAGGAACAGGGGCACCCTTTACGGGAGTGTTTAACCCCGCCAACACCTTCGGCAACAGTGAAACAACATCAACAACAAGTGCAGCATCTCTTACATACCAGAACCTGCTGAACACAATCGCAGGTGTCGACCAGAACTTCTTAACCGGCGCATCATGGCATTTCCACAGGACGATACTGCCTGTTGTTGCAGGGCTGGCTGATGATAACGGGCGCCCCTTGCTTGAGCCTGCATTCGGCGATCTTCCAATGCGCATCCTGGGCTTCCCGGTTCGTCTTGTTGAAAATGCGCCATCCCTTACTTCAGTAATTGGCGGAAAGCCGTTCGTTATTCTTGGCAATCTTGAAAACTCTTACATAGGTGATGTGCAGGGTATGGAGGTTACGCTCCTTAGCGAAGCAACAATTGACGGCACCTCACTTGGACAGTTTGACCTGAGTGCTATCCGAGTAATAAGCCGCGTTGCATTCAACAAGGGCTTGACCGAAAAGTACTCTATTATCAAAACAGCTTCATCGTAAACCTTATGCCTTTTGGCTCTCCTCCTTGATTAGGAGGGGTGTCACGAATGTGACGAGGTGGTAGAATATCAGACCACCCCTTTATCCCCTCCTTATTTAAGGAGGGGACATGAAAGCTTAAATTTTATTTTTCATTTTTCACATTTTACGTTGGTATGCTCACACTTATTCAAATAAAATCATTTCTATCTATCAGCCAGAGTGAATCTTCAAAAGATAACTTGCTAAAAGGATTCATTGCCGATGCTGTAAGCGAATTAAACTCACTCTGCAACCGAAGGCTTGACTGGTCAGAGCAGACTGAAATTTTAAGCGGCTCGGGCGGTACAACACTCGTTCTTGAGAATTATCCCGTGTCAAAAGTATCATCAATCGAAATCTTAAAAGGTACCTGGGAAAATCTTTTCACGCCGCCGGATACATTTGATACGAGTGCAATTCTTCTCAGGGAAATCGGAATCATAAAGCTGCTGAAATCATATTTATTTCCAAAAGGGGAGAGTAATATTAGGGTATCATACGGCGCGGGGTATAAGGGAGCAGATGATTGGGCGCCAAATGTGAACTATGCCATTGGTGATTATTCAAGATATAATGATGCGATATATAAATGTATTACTGCCCATACATCAGGAACCACTTTTGACAGCTCCAAATGGGAGCCGGACTCCGCAAAGGCAGTCCCGGAATCTCTTGCAAAAGCCCTTAAGCATCTTGCGGCAAAACAGTTTTACGAGTCGCCTGCGGGAAAAAATCTTTTCATGAAATCTTCCGAAAGCATAAGCTCAAAGCAAACCGATTTCAAGGATATAGATATTTCTGCCATTGTCCACAGTTTCAGAAGCACAAATGTATAACCCACCCCTGCGCCCCTGCCTGCAGCAGGCAGGCCTCTCCACATGGAGAGGAGGAAAAGCATAGGGGGTTAGCGGGAGGAAAGCTTTAAAACTATGCGTAACACAATACTAAATACGATCATCACAGATATTCCGCGAATTACAATTGCCAACGGTTACAAACACGATGCGCCGGAAGCTTCGAAATATTTTTCAACGCTCGATGATATTAGCTCTGCGCCGCATATTAACATTTACTGCGGAGCCCAGCAAAGCCTTCCGATGGAACCCGGACTTGAAACAATCCTTAAGGTTAATATACTAACTCATGCGCAGGTTAACACTGATATAAATAAGGAAGGGCTCCTCACAAGCGATGTAGAAAGCTGGCTGGAAGATTATATAAAGTTCTTTACATATCCTTCCACAGCTGAGGCCGAAGAATCAAAGATATGTACATTGTGGAGCGTGGCTGGAGTTACTTACTATTTTATAAGCGCAATTGAGCCTTACTATGACCGAAACGATAACAGGCACACAATTTTTGTTGAGCTGACTGTAAATTTCTTACAAATAACATGACCACCCCGACTCTTCGAGCCACCTCTCCTAAAAACCCACGCTGAGCAGGGTCTTCGACAGGAGGGGAGCCAAGCAAAGGTTAATAAGCTATCCTCCTTGATTAGGAGGAGTGTCACGGAATGTGACGAGGTGGTTGAAAAATTAAAAACAAAATAGATTCCCGCCTTCGCCTGCTTGCTGCAGGCAAGGCGGGAATAACAAACTAACATGAATATAAATGCAATAAGTGATAAAGGGGGCAACAGAATTCTGCTCTGCGAGCTTGATAACACATTCAATGTTATCACTCCAATTGTGCAGGGCACAAATTCAATTGATGCCGGCTATATTTTTCAATCATCATTTGAGCAGAAGGCTGCCAGGGATGCATTCAAAAGCGAGGACGGCGCCACACGCGCAGTAGATTTCTCCTTCGACACACGCACAACGGCAATACTTATGCAGCGCGATAAGGCTCTCATCGATTTCCTGGCCAAAACTGTCAAGGGAAAGCTTTACATGCAGTATCATTACAGGGGGATTGCAAATGCAAAACACCAGGAAATATTTTCTGCTGTAAAGGTAACTCCCCAGACGAAAATAGATACACCCGGTGCTGTTAAGTCATTTTCCTTATGAGGCAACGCACATTGCGCTTAACGATCCTGTGACAATATCATCAGCGCTTATTGCTGAGATAGAATCCGCGCTTGACGTTAATATAAGGACCTCCGGCCTGGTTGTAATTCCCGCAGGTGCTGAGTTTGTAATTGTGGAAACAGATGTATGACCCCGCTTTTCAAGGCTCTCCTCCTTGATTAGGAGGAGTGTCACGAATGTGACGAGGTGGTAGAAAAATAATATAAAAACCACCCCGTCTCTACGAGCCACCCCTCCTAAAAACCCACAAAGCGGGGTCTTCGATAGGAGGGGAGCTAAAAGATAAATTATGGATAAGCAATACACATATAACAATAAGACATACACTCTAAAGCCGCTCACGCTTGGAGTAATGAAAAATATAATGCCAGTGCTTGCAAGGCTGCGTAAGCTGCAGTATGAGTATACAAAGGACATCGATATGAGTGAAGTTAACAA
>DASXTZ010000329.1:0-1975 GCA_036505135.1 Ignavibacteria bacterium | reverse complement strand
TTGATTCAGATGTAAAACCCCATGTTGTATCGCCTTCGTATTTGAATATTGCCCATTCCTGCCCAAAGCTTTTTTTTGTTTTTTTTGTTTTTTTTGTAGCATCTTTTATAACCTCATAATATGAATTCAAAAGAGTTTTTTTTCTGTTTTCATAATCCTTATAATTCTGTTTTAAAAAATCACTATATTCCAAGAATGCATCAAGCTGCATTCTTGGGACTCCATTAATTATCGGGTACATCCACCCGGTTTCAGAAATCAGAATTCCTTCAAAACATTCTTCTGTTTTCTTTCCGTTGTAATCTTTTCTGTTACTGTTAAAGGTAATTAAGCTTAGCTTTCTTTTACTTACAGGACAGCATAAAATTTCTATAATTCTTTCTTGCATAGTTATAAATATTTAAATAAAATTTCTTTTCTTTTATTAACAGTAAAATTTTGTAATACTCTTTTCTTAACCCCCGATTTTAAACTTTCAAATCCATTATCCAATATTTTTTTTATTATTAGAGCTGTTTCCTCAATATGATAGTGAGTAATAATAATTCCAGTATTATTTATTACCTCTGGCATCGCTCCGCCGTCATATACAATTGGAATCGCTTCGTTAAGCATGGCTTCAATTATTGCGATTCCGAATGCTTCATATTCGGAAAATTGACAATATACTTTCGACTTACGGAAAAAAATTCTAAGTTCTCTTGTATCGTTTATATGCGGCAATATTCTTATATTATCATCTTTAATTAATTTATTAAAATAATTATACGTTTCGCTTCCGGGCTCGTGCCCAATTAAGATAAATTTTGCTTTATAATCCGGGAAATTTTGGTTAAAATAATTCCCAACTTCTATAAAAAAATCAAGCTTTTTTCTTTTTGCTTCGTATAAAATCCCGCCTCCTCCTACGGTTAAAATCAAATTTTCTTTATCTATTTCTTTACTTGCTTCCATGGCATCAGGATTGACACAGCAGTAAGCAACCTGTATTTTATCTTTTTCTTTTAAATGAGTAATGAATGTAGAAAGCCAGTTCGAGACAGGAAACACTACGGAAGCAAGTTGTATAGATTTTATTACACAATATTTTCTAATTTTTTCTTTTATGGTAATAGCTTTATCTGGAACAATCCAATGCGTATCATAACCTCCCAGGCAAACAAAACATTTTTTGTTTAATATTTTTGAAAATAAACAGGGGAAAAAAGAATGATAGTCAGCAAACCAAATAAAAACAACTTTAAATCTGTAAAGGTTGAATAATAAATACAGAAAATCAATCACAAAGCCTGTGAAATAAAATATTCCTCTCCCGATTTTCGAATTATATAATTTAACATTATATTTTTCACTTAAAATGATTAAGTCGTTATCAACAGTCCTTGCATTAAATGATTTGTGTTTTATGAAGAGGAGGGGAGTCAAGTTAATTCAAGATAAAACAAAATTATTTGGGAATTTTGACTCTCGATGTTTAAAAATTACCAATGGGTCTTCTTTTGGGTTACGGATTTTTTTAGCTAATGTCTCACCAATTATCTCATAAGCTTCATAATTATTATATTCGAATAATTGAAATAATTGTTCCTTTGAACTGTTTATTGTGTTCAGTCGTTCATCAAGAACTTCAATAAGAATAGTAGGTTTTAGCTCTTTCATGGTAACTAACATACCTTCAATTACCATAGGTTCGCACCCTTCAACATCTATTTTAACTAAGTCAAGTTTATTAATATTTTTTTGTGATATGTAGTCATCAATTCTTATAGTTTTAACTATTTCTTTAACCCCCGAGAAGTTTACATGCATGGCAATACTTGAAGAGCCAGTACTTTTCTCGTCAGCTACAAATAGTTCAATTTCACCATTTTCATTTGAAACAGCTAAATTTTCCGTTGTGATATTATTAAAATTATTAAGTTTAATGTTCTTAATTAGTTTGCTGTATGTTATAGATACAGGTTCGAATGAGTAA
>DASXTZ010000328.1:0-2677 GCA_036505135.1 Ignavibacteria bacterium | reverse complement strand
TTGCGTATAGATCTTTTACTTTTAACATTAAGTATATTCTACTATTATTATTTTATTAGAATCATTTTTCTTGTATCTGTAAAACTTTCCATAAATACATCGTTTAAACCATTAGTACCCGCCCCAGAATGACTTTCCCAGTTTATTCCTCCGTTTGTTGTTTTGAATATTACTGAGATACTAGCCCCCCCGACTGTGTATCCGGTTTGCCCGATAAAATGAACCGAATAAAGATTCTGAGAAGTCCCTGCTGGCTGAGAAACCCAATTTAAACCGCCGTTAGTGGTTTTGAGAATTGTTCCGTTAAAGCACACCACATAGCCGGTGTTAATATCCGTAAAGCATAGCGACTTAAGATTATAACTTGTCCCCGATGGGAGCTGAAACCAGCCCTGACTAAAAATTATTTGAGAAAACGAGATTGTCAAATAAACTATTAAAAAATTTGTAAACATTTTAAATTCTGCTTCTTGCCTGCAGGATTCTCTAAGAAGGCCGAAATTTATTTTTTAATATATCTTCTACGGAGCCATAATTTTTTATTTCAGATCCTTCGCTATTGCTCAGGATTAGCCTACCGAGCCTTCAAGGGAAATACTTAAAAGCTTCTGCGCTTCGACGGCAAATTCCATAGGCAGCTCGCGGAAAACTTCTTTGCAGTAACCGTTCACTATCATGTTAATAGAATCTTCCATAGATATACCCCTTTGCCTTAAGTAGAAAAGCTGGTCTTCGCCTATTTTTGATGTCGTTGCTTCGTGCTCTACTTTTGCTGTTAGATTGCCTACTTCGATATACGGAAATGTATGCGCACCGCATTTATCACCAAGCAATAGCGAATCGCACTGAGTAAAGTTGCGCGCGTTTTCAGCTCTTTTATGAACCCTTACCAGTCCGCGGTATGAGTTATTGCTTAGCCCTGCGCTTATACCTTTTGATACAATTGTGCTTCTTGTATTCTTGCCCAGGTGGATCATTTTCGTTCCCGTATCTGCCTGCTGGCGGTTGTTTGTTACTGCAACTGAGTAAAACTCGCCTACCGAATTATCACCCTGCAATATGCAGCTTGGATATTTCCATGTAATAGCAGAACCTGTTTCAACCTGTGTCCATGTAATTTTAGAGTTAACTCCCCTGCACGCACCACGCTTTGTAACGAAGTTATAAACTCCGCCGCGTCCCTCTTTATCGCCGGGGTACCAATTCTGCACTGTAGAATATTTTATGGTTGCATTATCAAGGGCAACAAGCTCCACCACTGCCGCGTGAAGCTGGTTTTCATCTCTCATCGGCGCAGTGCATCCTTCAAGATAGCTTACATATGCGCCTTCATCTGCAATAAGCAATGTTCTTTCAAACTGTCCTGTTCCGCTTGTGTTGATACGGAAATATGTGGATAGCTCCATCGGACAGCGAACGCCTTTTGGAACGTAGCAGAACGAGCCGTCACTGAATACAGCTGCATTTAACGTTGCAAAATAATTATCGGTATAGGGGACGACCGAGCCGAGATATTTTTGCACAAGCTCAGGATGCTCCTGCACGGCTTCGCTCATCGAGCAGAAAATTATACCCAGTTTTGAAAGCTCTTCCTTAAATGTAGTTGTAACGGAAACACTATCGAACACTGCATCAACTGCAACGCCGGTCAGCCGTTTTTGTTCTTCTAGCGATATACCCAGCTTTTCGAAAGTATTTAAAAGCTCAGGGTCAACTTCATCAAGCGAATTCAATGTTGCTCTCTGCTTTGGCGCAGCATAATAAATTATATTCTGAAAATCTATTTTCGGGAATTTGATATTAGCCCATTTAGGGTCTTCCTTAAGAGTTATAAAATGCCTGTATGCCTTAAGTCGCCACTGAAGCATCCAGTCAGGCTCATTTTTCTTCGTCGAAATAAGGCGGATTGTATCTTCATTCAGCCCCTTCGGGATTGTATCGGTTTCAATATCGGATTGAAAGCCGTATTTATAATCCCGTGTAGCTAATTGTTCCACTGTATTTACTTCTGTGCTCATTGCTTAGTTAATTAGTTGAATCAGTTAATCGGGTGATTGGTTAAACATGCTTTTTTTAAAACTATTTAACCATTTAACCATCCACTGCTCAACTGATTTTATACAATTATACATAATCTATACAAAAAAGTAAAGATTAAAATTTCCCCCAAAATTTGTAAAATTACATCGAGAATGTGATGATTACAGGAGAGAAATGCGGGTTTTAAAGATATTTTTTGTATATATCGAAAAATCAGTGGATTATATATGAAGAAATATTTTTGTGTTTGAAATAATTTAAGGTAAATAGGTCATACATAAATGATAAGTAAAACTTGGTGCCTTTGTGTCTTTGTGGCTAATCTTTCGACTTCGTTCAGGATGTTTTTACAGATTCTCCAGCAGCCATGCTTTGTTCTCAAATACGGGAGCGGTGGCAACTTCTTCCTTTATTTTGTTTAACATGAAATTATTCTCAGCAAGCCGGGCATGCACTGCTTTTGCAAGGAAAATAGTGTAATCTACAAACCGTGTTCTGATAAAATCAGGTATGGTTGGCGTTGAGACCAGATAATGCCTGAAGGTATCAAGAAGGCTTAACAGGCTTTCATATTCACCAAGCTCAAAATAAATTTTTGAGGTTTGGTTCTTAACTCTTATATAGTAATAAAAGTCCT
>DASXTZ010000327.1:0-2921 GCA_036505135.1 Ignavibacteria bacterium | reverse complement strand
TGTAAATATAGCGTTTTTTTTGAAGATATTCAAAAGAATAGCCTATGCCAAATTGAGGAAATAGGGCAAAAATTAATCCTAAAAAATTTCTGCAATCTTTTTCTAAAAAAAAGTGTTATTAATTTATGCAGGCAAGGGGTTAATAAAATACAACTGCGCTTAGAATGCCTCCTGGCGCAGTAGGATAATCAAAAGACTCGCTGATTTCCTCCTGTATTGTTTTCTCCTTTAGATGCCCCTTCCTGCATTTTTTTTTAAAACCCCGCCACTAATTTTCACAAATTTTTACTAATTTTTTAATTTATTTTTGAATTTTTTCCAATTTGACTTTAATTTGGCATTTGTCATTGATCATTTGACATTTACATAGTGTATAACCCATACCCCAATCAGTCTCCCCACATATTCGGCATCTTCTTTATTCAGCATTAAGTGGTCCATATCGTCAAGTGATATAAAGCTTTTGGGATGGCGGGCATTTCTGAAAATTTCGCTGGCATTTGAGATATCGCTATAGGTATCGGCAGGAGAATGCATTATTAATAACGGTTTTTGGAGATTTTGGAGAACGTTTTTCATGTGATATTTTTCAAGGTCCTCAAAAAATTGGGGAGTAAATTCAAATGTCACGCCTCCTATTTCAGTTTTTGCCATACCTTCCGCAATGCTTCTTTCTCTAGTTCTTTTCAATTTTTGAGCTAATTTATGCGGTTCGGATGGCGCGGCTATAGTTGTAATTGCTTTTACTTCATTATGCTTTGCAGCGGTAAATACAGCAACAGGTCCACCCAGTGAATGCCCAATGAGCAATTCAGGGAAGCCATAATCTTGTTTCATATATTCGATAACGCTTTCGGTATCTTCAAGCTGTGTCGTAAAATTTGTATCTTTAAATTCTCCCTCGCTTGAGCCAATTCCCGTCATATCGAATCTTACTGTAGCAAATCCATATTCAGCCAGTACAGAATTAATATTTGCTATCGCTTTAAGCTCTTTAGAGCAGGTAAAGCAGTGTAAAAATAATGCGTAAAACCTGCCTGCGCCGAGGCTTCGGTAGGCAGGCCCCACTATATCAGGAATATCAATAGTGGCAGCGAGCTTTATGCCACGTTTGTTGGTTACTGAAAAATCTTTGGAAATCATAAATGTAAATTAACTGTAAGGATTTTTTTATGAAATGCAGGAATTTTTAATCGTTCCGACAACTTTGAGAGTCGTTTGAGGATTTTGATGTAAGATCCCACGCGCAGTTTATCCCGCTAGGCGGGGCCCCCGGATGACTCCGTTATTTTTCTATCATTGTAACAATCATTTCCTAACCATATTTTTGAGCTTTCTAAAAGATATTACTATTAAATGAAGGGAATAATTCTTGCAGGAGGCGCGGGGTCACGTATGTATCCTATTTCACGCCTTTACAGCAAACAGCTTACATTAATTTATGATAAACCACTGATTTATTACCCTCTTTCAATCCTTATGCTTGGAGGGATCCGTGAGATTTTAATCATTTCAAACGAAGAAACTATACCGCAATATCAAAAGCTATTCGATGAGGGCTCGCATCTTGGAATAAATATTCAGTATGCCCTGCAAGACGCTCCCAACGGAATTGCAGAATCATTTATTATCGGGGCAGATTTCGTCGCGGGTGACCGCGTAACTTTAATACTCGGTGATAACATCTTCTACGGCAAGCTTGATTTCTTCCAGCGCGCGCTTGATAGAAAAAAAGGGGCAACCGTGTTCGGATACAGAGTAAACGATCCTGAAAGATACGGTATCGTTGAGTTCGACGGTAATGGCAAAGCTATATCAATAGAAGAAAAACCTAAACATCCGAAATCAGATTTTGCTGTGCCCGGCCTTTATGTTTATGATAATGATGTTATAAAGATTTCGAAGAACCTGAAGCCATCTCCACGCGGAGAGCTTGAAATAACCGATGTGAATGTAGAATACCTGAAACGCGGTGAGCTTGCTGTAGAAAGAATCAGCCGCGGCGTTGCATGGCTTGATACAGGCACTCCCGAAGCGCTTTTGCAGGCATCAAACTTCTTCGGTGCCATTGAGGCAAGGCAGGGATTAAAAGTTGCATGTTTGGAAGAAATTGCCCTTCACATGAAATTTATAAATGATGACGGCTTTAATAGATTACTGGATAAAATGCCCGATTGTTTCTATAAAGCATATCTTGAAAAGATACACAGGGATTTAGCTTAATGGAAATCCAGAAAACCCGCATCAAAGACATATTACTGTTAACTCCGAAAGTATTTTCCGATAACCGGGGATTCTTCTTTGAGTCATTCCGTGAAAATATATTCAGTGAAATTGGGATTGATTACAGCTTTGTTCAGGAAAATATTTCAAAATCGATAAAAGGCTCCATTCGCGGCCTGCATTACCAGGTAGGTGAATTTGCACAGGGAAAGTTATGCCAGGTATTGAAAGGGAATGTTCTTGATGTGGCTGTTGACATCCGATTTGGCTCACCAACATTCGGGAAATATGTAAGCGTGGAGCTATCAGACGAAAATCATAATATATTGTGGATGCCTCCCGGATTCGCGCACGGATTTTCCGTGTTATCAGATGATGCAATATTCCACTATAGATGCACAGAGTATTACAGTAAAGAACATGAGAGGGCAATTTTCTATGCAGATGAAGACCTTGCAATAAACTGGAAAGTCAGTTATCCGATAGTATCCCCTAAAGACCTTGAAGCAACGCGATTTAAAGATATTGAAAAGGATTTTGAGTATACACATCCTGACCTCTCTCTTTAAGGAGAGGGGTATGAGCGCAAAAAATTTATCTCTCTAGGAGATAAAAATTAAAGATTGCTTTTGATTGTTAAAAAATCATAAATCCATATTCTTCACAGACGGCGCTAAGGTAAAGCAAAGCACGCTTGT
>DASXTZ010000326.1:0-2416 GCA_036505135.1 Ignavibacteria bacterium | reverse complement strand
TAATATCAACAATTGCAGGAGTTGAGGTAAAAAATACATTTATACCCGCATAGTTATTTGTTACAAACGCAAAAATTGGATTCCCGATACTTCCGTTATTTTTATAATAATTAATAACGCCGGCGCGGTTTCCAACAAGCATATCTGGGTCGCCGTCTCCATCAAGGTCACCTAGTGAAGGAGCGCTGTCATTTCCAACAGCTATGGCCTGGTAATTATTTGTCACAAGCTGGAAATTAAATACTGTAGGTGTCCCATTGTTCACATAATAATAAAGCTTCCCATCGGAATTGCCAACAAGCAAATCTTTATCACCGTCATTATCAAGGTCAAACAGCAGCGGAGCGCTTGATTGACCGACGTCTATTAAATCAAACTGGGATGCTGTAAAGGTAAATACCGGATTCTGCACCGTGCCGTTATTTTTATAATATCTAAGCTTGCCGTCAAAGGCACCGTAAACCAAGTCTTTTTTGCCGTCATTATCAAGGTCTGCTATTGCAGGCGAGACATTAAAATTAAAATACGGAATAGCTAAGCTGTCAATTTCAAGATTGAACTGCGGTGTAGCTGCATTTCCTATATTTCTGAAAAAAGATATATATGGCCTGTCGCCGCCTATAAAAATATCAAAATCACCATCATTATCAATATCGGCAAAGCATGGAAAGCTGCTTGAGCCAACATCAATGGCTTTGATATAATTTTCCGTAACCTTTGTAAATTGGGGGTTGTTAATTGTTCCGGTGTTCCTGTAATAAACAAAATTATTCTTTGAGTTTGAACCTATAATCACCCCAACAAACAGATCTTTCTTGCCGTCATTATCTATATCATGTACTCTTGGCATATTAAATCCGCCTGAAAACCAGGCATTAGGCGGCGGATATGTTGAATCGATAACGGTAAATGAGAAATTTTGCGCTGTCCCCGTATTTCGTATAAAATACACGCTGGGATTAAAAAGATCGCCCCAGAAAAGGTCTCTGTCATTATCACCGTCTATATCATCAAAAGTTATTGAGCTTGCACCATGCCTGTCATATCCTCCTCCAATTATTTCAAGGTTTGCAAAAAAAGCAGTGACAAACTGAAAATTAAAATTAGAGGCATTACCAATATTTTTGTAGTAAGTAAGCTTTCCTACGGAGCTTCCAGTAATAAAATCAATATCACCATCTGCATCAATATCAACATAAACAGGGACGCAGGGGCCCTCGCTTAAGAGGGGCTGATTCTGGTCGGTTAATAACACATATGTCTGAAGCTGATAAGCAGGATTTGATGCGCTTCCGATATTTTTCACATATCTTACATGCTGCGAGTCGCCGCCGCAAAAAAGATCTTTATCATTATCATTATCTATGTCGGTAAAGTAAAACCAGTTTTTAAAAGAAAGGTTAAAATATTTATTTGTTTGTAATCTGAAGCTTGAATTAGAAGGGCTTCCCTCATTTTTATAATAATTTAAATTTGTATCCTTATCGAAAATGAAAAGGTCGAAGTCATTATCATTATCTATATCAACAAACTGGTAGCGGGGAATATCAATGCCCCCGCTGAAAGGACTGTTTGAGGGCGAGCCGCCAATAGTAACAGGTATTCCCTCAAACCTTAGATGAAGGTTTTGAGAAAAAACCGAAAAAGCACTTAAAAATACCAGTAATACAAATTTTTTCATATTTTAAGATAAACATGAATATATATCTAAACAATGGAATAACTTTTAATGTTTGTAAATTGAAAATAATTAATTTAAATTGAAATAAAATGATGCATTGAAAATGAATAATTTGAAGTTATTCATACCGATTCTTTTATCTGTTTTATCAATATCTGTTAATTCACAAACAGGTTGGGTGCAGCAAAACAGCGGAACATTTTGCAATCTCAATTCTGTGTGTTTTGTGGATGCAAATTCTGGCTATGCCGTAGGCGATTCAGGTAGTTCAAGAGGGGTAATTTTAAAAACTTCGGACGGCGGCTCGAACTGGATAAGGCAAATAAATACAACCAATGCCTTAAGTTCGGTTATGTTTGTAGATGCCAATACAGGTTTTGCGTGCGGAAATGTTTCAGGTGAGCTTTCTTCAGGAAATTTTATTCAGACACAAAAAGCAATTCTTGTTAAATGAAAAGACTCTTTTTCATTCTAGTAGTCAAACCGGCCCTTTCACTGATAATTTTCTCACAATCTACTTTTCAGCAGACGATAGGCGGCCCTGGAAATGAATACGGCAATTCAATTATACAAACTCCCGATGGCGGTTATGCATTGGCAGGTTATACAAACTCTTTTGGTGCAGGTGGTAATGATTTTTATATTGTAAAACTTTCCGGCTCAGCCAATACCATTCAATGGAGCAGAACAGTTGGAGGAACAGCCAATGATATTCCCTTAATGATAATTCAAACA
>DASXTZ010000325.1:0-4730 GCA_036505135.1 Ignavibacteria bacterium | reverse complement strand
GCCCTCATGAGTATTTATGTCATTTACATAAGTAAATATTACTTCGTTATAAGATTCGTTATACTGAAACGCAATTTCCACCTGGATATTATCACGATCGCCCTTAATAAAAATCGGTTCTTTTATAAATGTTTTTTTATTCGAATCGATGTACTTAACAAACTCTTTTAACCCGCCTTCGAAATGGAATTTATTTTGCTTTTTATCCCTTTCATCAAGAATTGTGATAGTAACATCTTTATTAAGATAAGCAAGCTCTCTTAACCGATCTTCAAGTATTTCATACTTAAAATTAATATTCTTAAATATTTTGGAATCAGGCATAAAAGTAACAATAGTTCCTGTTTTTTTAGAATCAGATTTTCCGGTTTGCTTAACAGTACCGGCGGGAACGCCGGTTCTATATTCCTGTATAAATATCTTTCCATCACGATGAACTTCCACCTTCAACCATTCACTTAAAGCATTAACTACGGATACGCCTACACCGTGCAATCCTCCGGAAACCTTATATGTACTTCTATCAAATTTTCCACCTGCATTCAAAACCGTCATAACAACTTCAAGAGCAGATTTTTTCTCTGTAGGATGCATGCCTGTTGGGATGCCCCTTCCGTTATCTATTACTGTAACGGAGCCATCTTTATTTATAATAAGATCAATCCTATCGCAGTAACCTGCCAAGGCCTCATCAATACTATTATCGATAACTTCATATACCAAATGGTGCAATCCCCTGCTTGCAACGTCACCAATATACATAGCCGGCCTTCTGCGGACATGCTCAAGGCCTTTCAGGACCTGAATGCTTTCTTCACTATAGCCATCAGCCTTTACTTTTGTTTTAACTTTTTTATTATCCATTATTTAAAAATTATGTCTTTTATTTTATTTTTTTCAATATTATTGATAAGCAATAATAGCTCATCTTTCCGTTTGGTAAGTTCAAACCTCCATACCGCATCAGTTACTTTTACCATCAGGATTTCATTCTTTATTCTATACGGAACTGCAACTTCTGAAATTTTTTCTCCTACTGCTTTTTCCCAAAAACCAAATTTATTCTTTTTCTCGTTCTTTAAAAATTTTATTAAATCCGATACCTCTTTGTCAAGACCTTTCGTTTGATTGGAATGTTTTCTATAATCAATTAACATGGATAACTTTTCCGTTGACTATTTCAAAAGCTTTACTTTCAATTCCGGGAAAATACTTTGTCAGCTTACCCAGGTATTTATAATCTGTTGTTGTAATGAAAAGCTGATTATAGCGGGGCAACAACTCGCATAACCTGTTAACCTTTTCTTCATCCAGCTCTGAAAATAAATCATCAAGAATAAAAATCGGGAGACCTTTAAACGAGCCTTCAATAAAACGGCTGATATATTTGAACTCTGCTAATTTTAAAGCAATTAAAAAAAGTTTATGTTCACCTTGTGATGCAAACGAGCGGACATCAAATATGTCTCCGTTTTTTTTCATCGTAAAAACATAATTATCTCTTTGGGGGCCAAATAAGGAGATTCCTCTTTTTATTTCCTGATCAAGTTTTTCATCAATGCACGTCCTAAAAGAATTTGATAGCGTGTCAAGATCGATATCATTGTTATTCGTATTCAGCAAATCGCTTTCAATTTCAACTATGGGTTCATAATTTGAATCGACCAATTCTCTAAAACTTTCCGCCAGCAAAGGCTTAAAATTATCCATGAAATCCATTCTTCTGACAATGATCTTAACACTTACATTTATCAGCTCTTCGTTCCAAACTTTAATCATCTGCTTTAAGTCATTGTAGGAGTATCTCTTCGTCATCAGGTTATCTTTTAAAAGAGTATTTTTTTGACGCAGTATCCTGCTCAGATTTCTTATATCTTCTAAATAAATCCTGCTTGTCTGTGATATCAGCAGGTCAAAATTTCTCCTTCTCTCATGCGGCACCCCGGTTGTTAGCTTTAAATCATACGGCGAAAGTGTAACCAAAGGAAGCAATCCAAGTATTTCATTCAATTTATTTACCTTTTCGGTGTTTAGAGTAAATGTTTTGCCTGTTTCACCGGAGGAAAAATCCAGGTTTATTTTAAATTCTGAATCCAGATCATTTTTAAATAAACCGTATATTCTAAAATAGCCTTCTCCCCTTTTTATACATTCCGGTTCGGCGTTTTGCAAAAAGCTTTTCGTATAGCAGAGAAATGATATTGCTTCAAGTATATTAGTTTTCCCGTTGCCATTGTTCCCGTAAATAAAATTCAACCGGGGACTAAATGAAAAAGAATCATTACTGTAATTCTTGAAATTATTAAGAAGCAGATTTTCAAGACGCATTTACTATATATTTCTAACAGGCATTACAAGCATCATCAGATCCTCATTTTCAACCTGCTGAGAAGGCCTTATAATGGCAGCTTTTAAAGGAGTGCTGAAATCGAACATCAAATCCTCACTTTCAAAGTTCTGCATCGCTTCCAGAAGATATTTACCATTAAACGCGATTTCAAATTCTTCATTTTCACTGAAAGTGCAGTCAATTGTTTCTTCAGAATCTGTCCCATATTCATTATTTGCTGAATGAACCTTTAATTCATTATCTATAACCTGCAATGATGTCCTATTGGTTATCTGGTCAGACATAATGATGCTTCTTTTTATAGAGGATATGAGATCATTTTTATTAATTTTTAAAGTCTTTTCATTATCAGTAGGAATTACGGATTCGTAATTAGGAAAGGTGTCGTCTATCAAGCGTGAAGTAATTGTAATGTTTTTGTAGGAGCTTGTTAAGAACTCATTGCTGAAATGTATAGTTACATTAGAATCAGGAGCGGCATTTGATTCCTCGCCGCTCTTTGAAGTCCCTTTAAACAATCTTGTCATGAGCTGACAAGTTTTAATAGGAACAAGCATATTAAGCTTATCGCCTTCAAAACCAAAATTATTATTTATTATTTTAACCAACCTGTGGCCATCTGTTGATACAACTCTGAATTCACCGGGTTTTATTTCGAAATAAACTCCATTCATGCTTCGCCTTAGCTCATCTGTACTTGCTGCGTGGATAGCTTTAGCAAGATAACGTGTTAATACATCACCCTGAATTTCAACACTTCGTGAACCATCAACTTCAGCGGGAGCGGGAAAATCGTTCGGATCTTCGCCCGTTATAGTCCACTTACCGCCTTTAGTTTTAATTATGAGCTTATAGTTTGATTGCAGATCGAAGCTTAAGTCTTTTCCGGGTAAATTTTGCAGCAATGTTTCAAGCCGTTTTGCAGGAATTGCAACTTCCCCATCGGCTTTACCATCTACATTTAATTTAACATCAATATATACCTCAAGATCGGAACCCATTATAGTAAGTTCCTTACCTTCCAAATGGAAATACAAATTACCGAGAATCGGAAGAGTTGATCTTGTAGGTGTGACCGGTATTACTTTGTTTATAGCTCCAATCAGTTCATTACTTTGAACGGAGAATTTCATTTAACCTCCCTGGATGTTCATCCCGAAATAGCTTTAATTATGCAAATTTACTGAAATTTTTGCACTATTTCAATGTAATTCATTTACTTATAGTAATTAATTATCTGTTCAGCAGCCATAATAGCCATTCTTTGATAGCTTTCTTTTGTCTTTCCTGCAAGATGCGGGGTTAATAGTACATTACTCAATTTTGCAAATTTAAAATTGATATTCGGCTCATTTTCAAAGACGTCTATTCCGGCATAATATATTTTATTATTTTTTAAGGAATTATATAAGGCTTTCTCATCTATCACACCACCCCTTGCACAATTTAAAATAATTGAACTACGGTTTAGTAGCTTTAAATTTTTCTTATTAATCAAGTACCTTGTTGAATCATCCAAAGGGGTATGTATTGATACTATATTAGAAATTTTTAACAGCTTAGTTAAAGGAACAAACTTAATCCATCTATATTTATTTATAACTGATTTCTTTATGTCATTTCCAATTATATTCATCCCAAAACATCTGGCCAGCTTCGCAACATAAGAGCCAACGTGTCCCACTCCGATTATCCCTATAGTTTTTTTATATATTTCCGCCGTTTTTCCTGAAACGGTTTCAAATTCCCCTTTTAATATTCCAACATGTTCTTCCTTTAGCCGCTTAGCTATTGCAAGCATGAGTGCAAAAGTATGTTCTGCAGCAGAAATGTAATTTCCGCAGGGTACATTAAAGAACTTAATTCTATTTTTTTTGCAGGCATTTACATCTATATTGTCAAAACCGGAAGACACTGTACATAAAACCTTAACCGAAGTCGAAACTAAGTTATCAATAAATTTTCCATCAATTTTTCTTGTAGAGTGGATTATTAGGGTATCTTTACTTGAGCTTTTATAACCTGAAATAAAATTAAGCAGTTCACTGTTATTCAATCCATATTTAGTGACTACTTTAAAATTTTTTGATAGTAATTTTAAACCATCATCATGAATTTTATCGGCAACAAACACATTTATTTTATTTAATGCTTTCAATAAATCTATATTAAAGATTTGTATTCCTCTTTAATGATATTTGTAAGTTGAGCTATGTCGTCAAGTTCAATATCACCCATATGTGAAACTCGTGCAATTTTATCCTTTAATTCATCCTGCCCGTTAGCAATCTGTATCTCATATTTTTCCTTAAGCCTGGTAACAAGTTTGCCTGTGGGAACCTGATCGGGGAAAGTTATAGCTGTTAATGAATCAGTTGGA
>DASXTZ010000324.1:0-6233 GCA_036505135.1 Ignavibacteria bacterium | reverse complement strand
CATCTAAAGAAAGAACATACAAACCTTGATTTACCGGTTATAAGCGGGCTTTCTGAAACCATAGACATAAACAACTATGGCAAAGAAGATTTAAAAAATCTGAAGATTGCTCAATATATAATCAGCCAAAGCATCAGGCTTAATAAAAGCCTGTATAATTATATATCCGAGATTAGTTTTTTAGATACTAATAACATTATTCTTTACACTTCAGACGATGCTACCCCTGTTTATTTTGTCGGGTATGCTGATCTGATAAAAAAGTATGAGCCTGTATCTCAAATAAAGGATATAAACAACCAGTTATTAATAAATGAAATAAAGAGAAAATTATTATTCTTAAACAGTTTCTTAAAACAAGTAAGAGTTTATAAACAAAGCGGTTCATTTACTTCAATTGATATGCGCTACAATGATATGATTGTAGTGAAAAACAATAGAATAAATATTGAGCAATAATATGAAAAAAACCGATACCGAAAATATTATTGTAGGGCTGGATGTAGGCACAACCAAAATTTGCACAATAGTCGCTCAGATCAGGGCTGATGGCCGGCTTAACATTCTTGGTGTAGGAAAATCTCCTTCATATGGTTTATCAAGAGGCATGGTTGTTAACCCCGGGAAGACTATTGAATCAATACGTGCATCTTTGAAGGAAGCGGAAGAAAGATCAGGATTTGACATAAACTCAGTTACTGTTGGTATTGCAGGGCCTCATATAAGATGCATTCAATCAGAAGGTATAGTTGCAATTTCGCATCCCGATAGAATAATTTCCGAAGAAGATGTAGATAGATTGTATGATAGCGCCAGGAGCATAAAACTTTCGAAGGATGAAAGAATAATAGACGTGATACCGCAGGAATTTATAATTGATAGCAAGGACGGAATATTTGACCTGCCGGTCGGTATGTTCGGGCTAAGAATGGAAGCTAAAGTAAATATATTAACCGGGCTTGTTTCGCAAATAGACGACCTTTCTAATTGTGTTCAAACTGCGGGAGTCAGCCTGGACGATATCGTGCTGGAGCCGCTTGCTTCATCATACGCTGTGCTTAACGAATCGGAAAAAAAGGTGGGGGTTGCTATGATTGATATTGGCGGCGGGACAACTGATATAGCTGTTTTTAAAAAAGGGGTGATAAAACATACGGCAGGGATTGGAATAGCTGGAAACCAGGTCACAAACGATATAAGCGAAACCCTTGGAATAGAAGAATCAGAAGCGGAGAGAGTTAAAAAAGAGTTTGGTTACGCTTTAATAAGCGAGATAATTAACGATGATATAGTTACAATACAGGGAATAAAGGGCAGGAAACCGCTCAGAATTGAAAAGAGCATTATTTCGCGCATTATTCAGGCAAGAATGGAAGAGCTCTTTGTTTTGGCAGCTCAGGAAATAAAACGCTCGGGTATAGAAAGTTATCTGCCAGCAGGCGTGGTCATCACCGGCGGCGGTTCATTGCTTAAAGGCACAAGAGAGCTGGCACAGCAGGTACTGGGTTCCGAAGTTAATCTTGGCGTTCCAACAGATATAGGCGGGGGACTTATAAAAGAAGTTGAAAGTCCTATTTATGCAACAGGTATCGGGTTAATTCTGCACAGAATGAAATATCTGAAACAGAAGAAAAACGCGCGTAAGACTAAAGGAAAACATAAAGGTGGAATCAAGAATATTCTTGAAAGGGTTAAGCTCTGGTTTGATGAGTTATAATTACAAAAAAATTTTAAAAAAATAATTAAAAAACATTAAATATAACCAATTCCTTTTTATGGGGAAAGAAAAGGAGATATAAAAACATGTCAATAACACTTGTTACAGATTCAACCTATGGGGCCAAAATAAAAGTTATTGGAGTTGGAGGTGCCGGAGGCAACGCCATCAATAATATGATTGATAAAGGACTTGACGGCGTTGACTTCATAGCATTGAATACCGATATACAGGACCTTGAACGCAACAAAGCTGATATGAAAATTCAAATAGGGCGGAACACTACCCTTGGACTTGGCGCCGGCATGGACGAATCGAAAGGATCAAAAGCTGTTGAAGAATCCCGTGATGAAGTTGAGCAGATTATAAGGGGAAGCGATATGGTATTTATTACCGCTGGAATGGGCGGCGGGACAGGTACGGGAGGAGCACCGGCTGTTGCAAGAATTGCTAAGGCAACAGGAGCTCTTGTAGTTGGTATTGTTACCAAGCCTTTTGATTTTGAAGGCGATGAAAGGCTTCTAATTGCTGAGGAAGGACTTAAAAGATTAAAACAGGAAGTTGATTCCTGCATTATCATTCCCAATGAAAGGCTCCTTAGCCTGTTTGGTGATGAAATGACTCTTGAAAATAGTTTCCGCAAGGTTGATGACGTATTGTATAATGCAACAAGGGGCATATCTGATATTATTACCAGGAAAGGGAAAGTTAATGTTGATTTTGCCGATGTAAAAACTATTATGCGGGATATGGGCGATGCATTAATGGGCATTGGTTATGCAAAAGGCGAAAATAAAGCCTTACGTGCTACTCAAGAAGCTATTGATAACCCGCTGCTTGAAGGAGTATCAATTGCCGGTTCCAAATCAATACTCCTCAACATTATTGCCGATCCAAACTTTAAGATCTCGGAGCTTAAGAATATGACTGAGCTTATTAAAAATGCTGTCGGTGCTTCTTACAGCAAGCTTATTTGGGGTGTTGTATCGGATGACAGACTTGAAGATGAAGTAATTGTAACCATCATAGCGACCGGCTTTTCAGCCATGCAGCAGAAACAGCTTAATACTTATCCTGCAAAGGAAGAAGTTAGGTCAAGAAATCTACTGCTTGATATTGAAAAGGAATCGAATATTGTAAAGATACCCACAACTCAGCAGGAACTGCAGAACCTGGATATACCAACTGTCCAGCGAAAACACCTGCTTGAAGATGACGATGTGAGGAAAATCAGGACACGTAATGAGGAGTTAAATTTAGAAGAATTTGATTTTGATTCTGATGAATTTAAAATAAGTAATGAAGATAAACCTGCCTTTTTAAGAAGGCAGATGGATTAATGAAGTTTCTGACCCACTATTGACAAAGATGATGGACATGGATCTGAAGGGAGACGTCACGAAGCTGGCCTACTGTTGGCATTACTCCTCCGCATTTCTAGAATGCCAAACTTGCTGTGGTCTGGCTCGTTCTGCCGGCTAGCTAGGGTTTCATCTGGCTTGCCATAGGGCAGTATCTTTAGGGCGGTTCATCATAGTTTTTCACCTCATCTTTTCCCCAAAAGCCTCCACACACACCGAGAGG
Organism: Ignavibacteria bacterium; assembly: GCA_036505135.1. Classification (GTDB taxonomy): domain Bacteria; phylum Bacteroidota; class Ignavibacteria; order Tepidaquicellales; family OLB5; genus DASXTZ01. Next base: position 2,932 of record DASXTZ010000324.1, on the reverse strand, counting down.
CGGGTTCCCAACCCCGCCTCTCACTTTTTACGCCTCTTCTGTCATTCCCGCGAAGGCGGGAATCTATTATTTCATTAAGATTAACTTTTTTCTTACATTTATTTTCAATTTAGTGTATCTTTACTGGATAATTTTTGGAATGGCTGATGAAAAATATCCATTTTTTATACCGTAAGTTTGAACATATCTTTGTTTTATTGTTTATTTTTTGCATTATGATACTCGGATGGTATGCCTGCACATCGGATGAAAAACCGGAAGATAAATCGAAAGAAAATAAAAAGGATTCCGTATTGCCAAAGAACGATACCTTAAATGCAAAGATTGGAATTGAAATTATTAATAAAGATTTTCAAACCGGTGACCCTGCAGACCCCAAGGATATTAAGGAATATAATGTAATGGTTTACAATCTTACAAATAATACTAACAAAAATATTAGAGGGATCGAAGCTGACGTTATGATAAATAATAAGATTAATGGAAATGAAGTAAAGAAAGTGAAAGTTTATTACGAGGGAAATATTCCTGCAGGCGGAACTGTAGGATATAAGGCTTTATATCCATATAATAAATTTTCCGATAAAGATATAGCACTAAAAAATGTAGACCTGAAGGATATAAAGTACGATTCCTCTGTTTTGATAATAATGTATACTGATGGGGTTAAAGAAACAATAAATAATCAGTTTTAACAAGGAAAGTTCTTACTTATCAAACTCATTCTTTTCTATTTCTTCGATTCCGATAGGGTAACGGCCTGTAAAGCAGGCGTCGCAGTAGCCTATATTCTCATCGTTTGAATTCACCCCCTGTGGTACTGATTCATGCATCTTCTCAATCGATAGATACTCGACTGAGTCAACATCAAGATATTGTCTTATTTTTTCAAGGTCGTTATTAAATTGGTTTGCAATAAGCTCATTTCTTGACGGGAAATCCATACCGTAATAACATGGTGATATTATCGGCGGTGAAGAAATGCGCAGATGAATTTCCTTGGGGCCGGCTTCTTTAACAAGCTTTACAAGAAGCTTGGCAGTGGTTCCGCGAACAATAGAGTCGTCAACTATAACAACAACCCTGTCTTTCAATACTGATTTAACTGTATTAAATTTAGCCTTAACCCTGATTTCGCGTTTATCCTGTCCGGGCTGGATAAATGTTCTGCCAATATAATGGCTTCGTATTAATGCCAGTTCAAGCTTAATGTATGGATTGGTCTTTATACTTTCGGTAAGGAAACCCAGTGTTGCAGTGTTGCTTGAGTCGGGAACGCTCATAACTATAACTTTTTTATCCTCTGCCAGGGATTTTGGCGGGGGCTTCTCAATAGCAAGATTTTTCCCCAGCTTTCGCCTTATTTTATCTACCGTGTGCCCAAAAATGGTTGAATCAGGCCTTGAAAAATATATATATTCAAATATACAATTTTTTATCTCGCTCGCCTTAGCTATACTGTAAGATTTTTCTTTTCCCGTTTTGATTACTTCTTCATCAATTTCAACTATTTCCCCGGCTTTAAGGTCGCGAATATATTCTGCACTAATTATATCAAATGCACATGTTTCCGAGGCAAATACATAACTGTTTCCCAGCCTTCCCATAGAAAGAGGTCTTACGGCGTGAGGATCTTTAATTGCATACAGCTTATTATCGGCAAGCAGAACAATAGAATATGCACCTCTAACCTGGCGGCAGGCTTCCAGGATCCTATCTATCATTTCCTTTTCTTTTGAACGTGCTATTAAATGCAGTAGTATCTCGCTGTCTGATGTTGTCTGAAATATGGTTCCCTCATCCTGCAGCCTGTTCCTGAGCGCTTTTGTATTAGTGAAATTACCATTGTGTGAAAGGGCAAGAAAGCCATCCTTAAAATTTACCTTAAATGGCTGAATATTGCTCCTGCTATCAGATGCACCTGTAGTTGAATACCTGTTATGCCCTATTGCTGAGCTGCCCTTTAAAACGTTTGTCAATATGTTCTGATCTGCAAAAACCTCAAGGGCTATGCCATGACCCTTATGAATGTTGAAACGGTATTTTTTCTTATCGGGCAGATACTCGGAGGAGCAAATACCTGATGCTTCCTGACCCCTGTGCTGCTGTGCATGCAACCCATAATACGTCATTACTGATGATTCAGGATGGTTATAAATCCCAAATATAGCGCAGTTTGAACGCGGCTTATCGATTTCTATCCTATAATTATTATTCATTAACAATTCTTATATGGTTTGAAAATATCCAGCCTTTATCTCTTATCCAGCACTCAACTCGGTAAATTCCGGGCTCTTTAACGTCCCAAGTAGCAACCATTCCGTTAAGTTCCTGTGTTTTTGTGTTATCGTGAATCAGCTTTATAGAGCAAACTTTTGGAGTTAACACTTTTAGCAGTACGTTTCCCCCATTTAATTTAATCGAATCTCCGGTGCTATAAGTTTCATTTTTATATTCAGCAAAAAAACGGAAACCCTTGCCATCGCCGTGATAAAAATTTGCTACGAAACATCTCCCTTTTTTCAGAGCTTCAAGGATTTTAGCTTTATCCTGCTCAAAAGTTTTGTTATTCTTTTTTGAAACTGGCTTATCAAGGATTACGTGGGTACGGATAGATTTAAATAAAACTTTGTAAGCGAAAATTTCAAGCTCAACCAGTCCGATTATGTTTTGCTTAAATGCATGTGCATCAACCCCGCCTATGGCTGTAACATGCCGCTTAGATGCAGCCGTATCCCATCTCTTTAAAGTTTTTTCAAAAGGCGCATTAATCGATTTTAGGGGATGTATCAGGTGTTCAAGCTTATTATTTTCGTTCATGCCTTCAACCCACTCACTCATATGATTCCATATTTCAATCCCTGTATAATCATCTGTTTCTTCGGTCCACGGATAAGAAGGATGCTGCGGGAAATGGTGACGCTCCTCATCA
>DASXTZ010000323.1:0-2069 GCA_036505135.1 Ignavibacteria bacterium | reverse complement strand
GCTGCCCCGGTTACAATTGCAATTTTATCCATTTTCTTCTGACTTTGAATTTTTTACCTTTACAAGTTCCGCTAGTATACTTACAGCTATCTCCTCCGGTGTTTCGGCATTAATATCTATTCCAACCGGCATATGTATTTTATTTAGATCTTCCTCACGGCCTATATTAGAATCAATAAATATTTTTTTTGTCATAAGTACTTTTCTTTTACTGCCTATCATACCAAGATATGCCCATTGTTTTCTTACGCAGTACGCCAGTATATCGCGGTCAATCTGATGGCTGTACGTTGTAATTACTATGAATGCGTTTTTATCAAAAGGCAATGCCTGAAGCGCGGCTAAATGTTCAAGGTTCATCTTGTTGATACCTTCAACATTACATTGGTCGATATATTCTTTCCTGTCATCTATAAGAAATACTTCAAATCCTGTATCACTGGCAAATTTTGCAAGTGCCTGGCCCGTGTGGCCTGCACCGAATATAAATAATCTTTTTAATTTCACTATAGGTTCAATAAATATTTCAACGATGCCTCCGCAGCACATGCTGTGCTGGTGAAGCAAATCATGTTTGAATGTTTCGGCTTCATTATTAATAATAACTTTAATAGCCTCATCAATTACTTTCTTTTCAAGGTCGCCGCCGCCAATTGTTCCTTTTATGGTTCCGTCTTCATAAACAATCATCTTAGCTCCAATTTTGCGCGGTGCAGAACCTTTGGTGTTAATTACAGTGCATACTGCAGCTTTTGTATCAGAATTTTTTATTTTTACTATTTCATCAAAAATGTCGGTCAAAATATTCTTCTAAATATTTCCGCTGAAGTGGAACTCTCTGAAATAATCTTCTGGTGTGTTTATATTTGCGCTTATTTTATCGTTTTCAACTTCTACGGTCTTTTTATTGAATTGATATAAAAATTCCTTGGTATTCAAACTAATTTTTGTTTCTTTTCTTATCATTTCGATAATCATTCGGGAGAGCAATATAGGATGGCCGCCCTTGTTTAAATAAACCGGGGAAATATAAGCATCGGCTTTTCTGTTATGATAAAGTTTTCGCAATGTGTCCGAATCTGTGAAAGGATTATCTATATTTTGAACGAAGCAGTAATTGGAATTTGGTGCGGCATGGACACCTAATTTTAATGAATAAAATCTGCCAAGCTCTGTTTTATTATTATATACAACTTTTATCTTAGACCTGAATGATTCTGTATAAATATTGGTAAAGGCATCTAAAAGATTTTGATTTAATACAAGTATAATATCTGTGCATCCAAATTCCAGATATACATTAACAAGCCCTTCAAGAAAAGTGATACTATTATTATTTTTTAGAAAAGGTTTTGGTGTCCCAAATCTGATTGATCTTCCGCCGGCTAGTATTATTGCAGCTACTCTATCCATATCGAATTATAATATAATGAGAAATTTCAAAAAAAAGCATACCAAACTAATGTTAGTTAGGTTTTGGTATTGACATTTGCAAAACGATATATTATGTTAATTTTGCAAGATTTACAAGAATTAAGGTTCGGATTGTATGAAAATCGAACAAATAATTGACAAATGTAAAGAATTAACTTTTGATCTGGATTTTACCTGCGCTAAAAATTGGAAAGATAAACAGGCGAACAGAATTCTTGTAGGTTACATGCCGGTATATTTCCCCCGTGAGTTAGTTCATGCCGCAAATGGCCTTGCCGTTGGAATTTTAGGAACAGGTGACCGCAAACAAATTATTAAAGGCGATGCCTTTTACCAGTCATATATCTGTCATATCCCCCGCGGAATAATTGAAATGGCTTTAGACAGAAATCTTGATGGAATAGATGGTTTTGTTTTTCCGTCAATATGCGATGTCATAAGAAATTTATCAGGCATGTTCCGGGTTTTAAGCAAAGGCAAATTTATTAAGTATCTTGATTTCCCTCAGAATTTTTCAAAAGAAATTGGCGGATCATTTTATAAAAATGAGCTGGCTCACATCTTAACCGAATTAAAAAAAATAAATGGCATTGAAGTTACCGATGAAAATATATGGAAATCTATTCGATTATTTA
>DASXTZ010000322.1:0-5452 GCA_036505135.1 Ignavibacteria bacterium | reverse complement strand
AAATGGATGAGCACTCAAATTCGGAAATTACTGTTGACGAGCTGAAAGAAAAAATTGATAAAGGTGAAAAGGTTAATTTACTTGATATAAGGCAGCCTTTTGAATCACAGATTGCAACACTGGGCGGAATGCTGATTCCTGTTAATTCATTGCTTGACAGGCTTGATGAAATAGAAAAATTCAAAGATGAAGAGCTGATAATTTATTGTCATTCAGGCATAAATAGTCATTACGCTACAGAGTTTTTAAAAGAAAAGGCAGGATTCAAAAAGGTAAAAAATCTTGTGGGCGGTATAACAGAATGGGCAAATAAAATTGACCCCACAATGAAAAAATATTAAATTAAAAAAATAATATGAAAATAAAAATAGTATTAGAACCAAGTGAGAATGGAGGTTACACAGTATATGTGCCCTCATTGCCGGGTTGTATTAGCGAAGGTGACACAAAAGAGCAAGCTATGGAAAATATTAAGGAAGCAATTGAATTATATCTCGAACCCGTGGAAGACGATATGACATACCCTGAGAATGCTGAAACAAAAGAATTGATAATTTGAGTAAAGTTCCTGAACTATCATATATAAAGATTATTACTGTTCCTGCTCATAAATCAGTGAAAAGATCTACATTATCACACATTATTAAGCAGGCTCAATTAAATGTAGATCAATTCCTGGAGTTAATAAAATAACATTAATGATACAGCCTAAATTATATGATGAGATAAAAATATCTCCCCTTGATCTTGAGGAGGAAATTCTTGCATTAAAGAAGAAGCTTAATGCGGTTATCCTTGCGCATTATTACCAGGAATCAGAAATACAGGACTTAGCAGATTTTATAGGCGATTCGCTTGAGCTATCACGCCGTGCCGCTTCTACGGATGCAGATGTTATCGTGTTTGCGGGAGTGCATTTTATGGCCGAGACGGCAAAAATACTAAGCCCCGCAAAAAAAGTAATCATACCTGACCTGAATGCGGGCTGCTCGCTGGCCGAAGGTTGCCCTGCCCCGTTATTTAAAAAGTTTATCGAAGAATATCCCGGGCATATTGTAGTAAGCTATATTAATTGTTCAGCAGCAGTAAAGGCATTAAGCGATATTATCTGCACGTCATCTAATGCTGTAAAAATTATTGAGCAAATCCCGAAAGATAAAAAAATAATATTTGCGCCCGATAGAAATCTCGGTAAATATATAATAAAGAAAACCGGACGTGATATGCTGCTGTGGCAGGGGACCTGCATAGTCCATGAAACATTTAGTGACAGGAAAATAATTCAGCTAAAGCTTGAAAATCCCGATGCACTGCTTATTGCTCACCCTGAGTGTGAAGAAACTATATTGAACAGGGCAAATTTTATCGGTTCTACCAGCGCGTTACTGAAGTTTACGCAGGAATCTGATGCAAATGAGTTCATAGTGGCAACAGAGGAAGGTATAATTTACCAGATGCAGAAGAAATCTCCGCATAAAAAATTCATTCCTGCCCCTCCCGAGGCAAACTGTTCATGTAATGAATGTCCGTATATGAAGCTTAATACTATGGAAAAGCTTTACTTGTGTATGAAAGACCAAAAGCCTGAAATTATACTTGACGAGGAAATTCGCCTTAGGGCACTGAAACCGATACAAAGAATGCTTGAAATGAGCTGAAATTTTTTATATATCTTAATAAAAACGAGAGATTTATCTGTATTTCTTTAAATAAAATTTAAAATTACAAGATTTTTAAAATTATGATTTTAATCATATTTTAGAAGGATATTTTTTGCTAATATTGCAAGGAAATTATTTTCAGAATAAGCCATAAGTCTAATATTGGTACAGTAAAAAATCCGCATGAATCAACAACTTACCACCTGAAATTTAAAGTAAATTAATTAGAGCAGATTCAGATGGTAGGGCAGTATGCGATTAAATTAACAAAATACCGAAAAAGAAGCCTGAGAATATTTAAGAAAGCGGATTTAAGTTATCCATCAAAGGAGTGATATAAAGATGAATGCATTAACCTTAAAACATGGGTTTGATTTTAAGGATTTATTCGAATCGGATAAGCTAAAAGAATTAGCTGAAATATTTTACAACTACTACAGCACAAAAGACCCCGAATCCTACCAGCGTTATTCAAAATACAAAGATGCGTTAGGAGAAGGATTTCCCGAAACCGAAGTATCAAAAATATTAATTGAATCAGGCAGGCATTTAGATAATTTTCTTATCGATTTCTTCGGGCTCGAAGAAGAAGCTGACGTGCTAATGACATCTGTAAGGAACGAACACGCAATTATAAAAGTTAAAAGCGAGTTCATAACCAGAAGAGTTCTGAAAAAATTTAAGGAAGCTGATTTAGTTACACTGCATTTTAAAGAGCTGGATGATGAGGTTCAAATATTAAAAGACCTCTTATTTTCAAATCTGGACTGGAACACAGATGAAGAAAATGCTACTGCAACGATGATTCATAATATTCTTGAATGGGAACAGAATTACAAAAACCATCTTGATATTATGCCCAATGCTTTTGTATTTGATGAAAATATTGGCAAAGAGGCGGCGGAAGCTTATAATAAGCTAAAAATTTCCGCAAGAGGAAAAGTATTTACCGATGGCTTAACAATAAAAGAATATAAAAATTCATCAGCGCCCCAAACTGATAAGCTTGTTTATGAATTTATAAAAAATGCAGTTGAGCTGCTTCAGAAATGGACATTCGCAAAAATACACGCTCCCGAAGAGAAACATAAAATAAGCCAGTGGATACTTTACAAACAGCCTCTTAATATGGATTATAATGACCTTGTCCATAACAAGGCAATAACTCCGAACATTCCCGAAAGAATGACCGGGACAGATGAATCACTAAGGCGCCGGGACGGATTTAAGCTGACTGATGAGCGCTACAATAACAGGCAGGTGATGAATGAAGTTGAATATTGTGTTTTTTGCCATGAGAGAAATAAAGATTCCTGCTCAAAAGGGTTTTATGAAAAAGACGGCGGGGTTAAACGGAATCCTTTAGGCATTCCCCTGAAAGGCTGTCCGCTTGATGAAAAAATATCCGAAATGCACTATCTTAAGTATGAAGGCAGGTCAATCGGCGCTTTGGGATTAATAATGATTGATAACCCGATGTGCCCCGGAACCGGACATCGTATTTGCAATGATTGCATGAAGGCCTGCATTTATCAAAAACAGGAGCCGGTTAACATTCCTCAAATAGAAACGAAGGTATTAACCGATGTGCTTGAGCTGCCTTATGGTTTTGAAATTTATTCGCTGCTAACAAGATGGAATCCGCTTAATGTTAAGCGTCCGTATGAGCTTCCATATAACGGCAGGAATGTTATGGTTGTGGGAATGGGTCCTGCGGGTTATACCCTGTCTCAGTTTTTGCTAAATGAAGGTTTTGCCGTTGTTGGTGTAGATGGTTTAAAAATAGAAAAAGTACACCCTGATTTAACGGGAGGAAGGGATGAAAATGGAAGTTATATTTATCCAAAGCCGATAAAGGATTTTAACTCTATTAAAGACGACCTTGATAAAAGAATTTTCCTGGGTTTCGGCGGCGTATCCGAATATGGAATTACGGTCCGCTGGGATAAGAATTTCTTAAAGGTTGAATACCTGACCCTGGCACGAAGGAAATACTTCAAAATTTTTGACGGGGTTCGTTTTGGCGGAACAATTGAAATTAATGACGCATGGGATTTTGGATTTGACCATATCGCAATTTCATCCGGTGCAGGCAAACCCACCATGGTTAACATGAAAAACAATCTTATTCGCGGAACAAGGCAGGCTTCTGACTTCCTGATGGCGCTTCAGCTTACCGGAGCAGCTAAAAGAGATTCGATAGCAAACCTTATGCTCCAGTTGCCGGCAGTAGTAATTGGCGGCGGATTGACAGCAATAGATACTGCGACCGAAGCGGCTGCATATTATCCGGTTCAGGTTGAAAAGTTCCTTGAAAGATACGAACCCTCAATAAGGGAATTCGGTGAAGAAACGGTTCTTTCAATGTATGATAAAGAGGAAAGAGAGATTGCAAAGAAATTTCTGGATCATGGAAGAGAAGTTAAGGCAGAACGGAAACGAGCTGCTGAAAAAGGCGAACAGCCAAACTTTGTCCCCTTGGTAAGAAAATGGGGCGGGGTAACTTTGTGCTATAGAAAATCTATTCAGGACTCTCCAGCTTACAGGCTGAATCATGAAGAAATTATTAAGTCTCTGGAAGAAGGGATATATTATTGGGAGAAGATGAATCCCATTGAAGCTGTCCCTAATGAATATGGTGGTATTAAAGAAATCATTATGATGAAACAGGGCAAGAATGAAGAAGGGAAATGGATAGATCTTGGTGAAACAGTTGCTCTTCCAGCATCTACAGTTATTGTTGCAGCGGGAACTTCTCCAAATGTTATTTACGAGCGTGAACATCCCGGTTCATTTGAGCTTGATGAAAGAAAACATTTCTTCCAAACTTATAAGCTGGGTGAGGATAACTCGTTAATAAAAACTGAAAAAGGTGAGGTTGGATTTTTCACTTCCTATAATAAAAGCGGGCGCTTCATTACGGTTTACGGCGACAACCATCCTCAGTATGCCGGAAACGTTGTTAAAGCCATGGCTTCAGCAAAAGACGGGTATAAAGAAGTTGTTAAGCTGTTTAAAGAAAATATCAGGGAAGAGCAGCCGCTGGAATACGAAAATAAATACGAAAGCTTTATAAAAAATATTGAGAACGAATTAATTGCCGTAGTTGAAGAGGTTAATATTTTAACTCCAACTATAGTTGAAGTTGTCCTGAAGGCTCCATTGCAGGCCAGAAAGTTTCACCCCGGACAGTTTTACCGTTTGCAGAATTATGAAACTTCATCAATGAGAATAGGGAATACAACTCTCATGATGGAAGGTTTGGCTTTAACCGGAGCCTGGGTAGATGTTGAGAGGGGACTGCTAAGCCTCATTATTCTGGAAATGTGGGGAAGCTCAAGGCTGTGCCGTACTCTTCAAAAAGGCGAAAAAGTTATTGTGATGGGTCCCACCGGGGCGCCGACAGAAATCCCAAAAGGCGAAACAGTACTTCTTGCCGGCGGCGGACTGGGTAATGCCGTCCTGTTTTCGGTTGCGAAGGCAATGAAGATGAATGGTAATAAGGTAGTTTATTTTGCAGGTTACAGGAATTCAGCTGACCTGTTTAAGCAGGATGAGGTTGAAGAAGCAACCGATCAGGTTGTGTGGTCAAATGACTTTGGAGATGCAATAAATCCCAGAAGACCGCAGGACAGAACGATTACGGCAAATATAGTTCAGGCTATGATCGCGTATTCGAAAGGTGAGCTTGAAACGAACGGTTCAAAACCTATGTTTGATCTAAAAAAGATCAACAGGATAATTGCAATAGGAAGCGACAGGATGATGAAAGCAGTAAAAGAGGCAAGATA
>DASXTZ010000321.1:0-19078 GCA_036505135.1 Ignavibacteria bacterium | reverse complement strand
GCCAAGTGATTTATGTATGTTATAAAATGCTGTTTTTTTTGCCATAAGTTTTTTTAACCCTGAACCTCTGTTTACAGAGGTGAAGGGTCTCCTCATTTAAATTTTAAATTAGTAAAGATAATTTTTCCTTTTTAATCTGAGATTCTTCCTGCCTGCCCGTCTTGGCCGGGCCTTTGACCGGCAGCAGGCAGGCGCTTCGCTCAGAAAGTAATCCCGCTTTTCTTCCAGTCCGATATAAATCTCTCTAGTCCAATATCGGTCAGCGGATGTTTAATCAATTCGGTTATAACTTTATATGGCATGGTGCAAATATCTGCGCCAAGCATACAAGATTCTACAAAATGCAGCGGGTGGCGGATACTTGCTACAAGAATTTCTGTTTCATATCCGTAATTGCCGTATATCTGCACAATCTGCTCAATTAATTCCATTCCGCTTGTGGAAATGTCATCAAGCCTGCCGATAAAAGGACTTATAATATTAGCGCCGGCTTTAGCTGCCAGCACTGCCTGCGAAGGCGAAAAACATAGCGTGACATTTGTCTTGATACCTTCATCAGCAAATGTTTTAACTGCTTTCAGGCCGTCTTTTATTAAAGGAACTTTTACATAAACATTAGGGGCAATCTTCGCAAACTCCCTGCCTTCTTTCAGCATTCCCTCATAATCTTTGGAAATAACTTCCGTGCTGACAGGTCCAGAGACGAGCTTGCAGATTTGTTCATAGAACTTTCGCGCCTCCTTGTGGCCTTCCTTTGCCATTAATGAAGGATTGGTAGTAATCCCATCAAGAACACCGTAGCTTGCGGCATCTTTAATTTCATCCAGATTCGCAGTATCAATAAATATTTTCATAAGTAAATTTTCTTTAATATATGTGATTTATAAGCAAATATAGTAAATATAAATAAAACCATCTGTCCAATTTATAATCCTAAATTATAAAGATTCGACACGAATTTCACAAATTATCCCGAATTTAAAATAATAAATACGTTCGATGATAATTTTTACAAACTTACTCAAAAAGAGGGTGATCTATGGTTTGTTAAAGTGCACGACAGTGTGAGTGCAGCAGGTATCATTAATTATTGAATTCAAATACTGGTAATTCAATCCTTATTTTTTATGGCGGTGCCCATTTACAAGACGGTTACCTTCCAAAACAAATGCCAACCTTAACCGATGAGGAAAACATGGGATATTGGCTTGCCCATTATTTAAAGGAAAAATTCGGGAATAATGAGATACTTACCATAAATCAGGCAATAGTAGACTTATCTCGTCTTTCTCTTACGCCACTTGAAAAATACAAAAATGTTAACATCTTACTCGAAAGTAAATTTGTTCCCCAATGGCCAAGGTTTGACCCACAGAATTTTGATATGTACATTTTAAGACACGACGTTTTTGTTCAGCAACCACATAGAATTAATTTCATATTTAGCAAAAGAGGGATTGAAAAGGCAATTCATCGGCTTGGTGAACTTGAAAACATTGGCACTGGAGATGCAACAAAAAGAGAATATGATGAAATAACAGAAAAGCTTTTTATAATAACCGGTCAAAAATTTACACACAAAGATGAGGTCAAATCCTGGTTTGAAAATAATAATTTTGTTGGATTGAAAAGATTCGAACAAAAAGAATTTGCAGACCAGATTTTTGAATATTACTGTTCTAATACCGGAAACCGCAGAGTGCAAAAAATTCTGAATGAATTAGGATTTGGGCCGGGTGTTTACGGACAAGCAACTGATACCGCAACTTATAGAAAATATGAAAATAACTTACTTCATCATTTGGCTTATCACAATGCAGAATCCGTGTTCTGGCTTGGATATCCCGACGAAAAAGAAGAAGCAAAAAAAAATACTAATACAATATAGCGGTCAAAATTTTTCTGAGCCTGAACAATATATGCAATGGACAAGAAAAACAGATTGGATGGCTGATTACTAATCTCCTGACTGCGGGATTTCCTAATTTTCCCTAATTTGAACAAATTTCAATCAATATCAAGAATTTTCCAATTGAATTGAATTAAGGCCTTATTTTCGGTAATTTTGGGTTCACCTGCCTGTTGCAGGCAGGTTTCAATCTAAATTAACAATAATCCATAACTAAATTGTCATTCGGGGCAAAAAATAATATTCAGTATTCCTTTATGAGGGTTTCGACAGGAATTTTCAAATTCTTATTCAAGGAACGAATCATTGGCAGAGTAAGTTTTCTTTTACGCTTTAAAACCTCCGATACGCGGCTTTTATGCCCCAAAACTTTTACAAGATCAGTTTGTGTTAAGCCAAGCTGTTCCATTTGAAATTTTATGGCCTCTATAGGATCCGGAGGGGGTATTTTGTAGTTTTCATCCTCGTATTTTTCCACCAATGTTATTAAGATTTCAAACTCATCGCCTTCAGAAGTATTTTTTTTGCACCCCCAAAGTTCCTCAATCCTTTTGAGTGCTTTTTCATAATCTTTTAAATTTTTAATTGGTTTTATCATGTTATTTTATATTAAATTTTTTTTGCCTTTATGGAAGCCACTTAGTCTAAAAAATATCCTATTTCAATTATTATTTCTAAATTGAATTGAATTAAGCCCTTATTTTCGGTAATTTTACGCTTCAAATTAGTCTAAATTAACAATAATTCATAACTAAACTGTCATCCTGACTGCAGGGCAATGGGATCCTTCCCCCCGCCTGCCTGATGCAGACAGGAGTGCTCGGGGTCAGGAAAAGAAAAAAAGATGAGCGATAGTTTTAAAACAGAGGAAACCTATAAAGAGCCGGCGCCTATGCATGAAGGCGAGCCTAACCCGTTCGAATCCATGATGGCAAGGTTCAACAGGGCGGCAGAAATCTTAAACCTCGAGCCCGGTGTTTATGAATATCTTCAAAAGCCTGTTAAGCAGGTAATAGTATCCATACCTATCCAGATGGATAGCGGCGAGATAAAAGTTTTCGAGGGATACAGAGTTATTCACGATAATATACTTGGCCCTTCAAAAGGCGGAATAAGATATGCGCCCGATGTAACTCTTGATGAAGTGAAGGCACTTGCATCGTGGATGACGTGGAAATGCGCAGTTGCAAATATTCCTTTCGGGGGAGCCAAAGGGGCAGTTAAATGCGACCCGAGCAAGCTTTCGAAAGTTGAGCTTGAAAAGATAACACGGCGGTATACTGCCAATATGTTCAGTGTGTTCGGGCCGGATACTGATATCCCTGCACCGGACATGAACACGAACGAGCAGACAATGGCATGGATTATGGATACATTTTCAATGCATGCGCAGAGAACCGAAACCGCAGTAGTGACGGGCAAGCCTTTAATTATCGGCGGCTCACTTGGAAGAGTGGAAGCAACCGGACGGGGTGTAATGATATCTACACTAGAAGCATTAAAAAAGCTTAATCTGAAGCCCGAAGATGTTTCGGTTGTTGTGCAGGGTTTTGGGAATGTTGGCTCGATAACAGCAAAGCTGCTTGAGGAGCAGGGCTGTAAGATAATCGCAATAAGTGATGTATCCGGCGGCTATCATAATGAAAATGGAATTGACATTCCGGCAGCATTAAGGTATGTAAAAGAACACAAAACACTTGAAGGCGGTAAGTTCGGCGATAAGATCACAAACGAAGAGCTGCTTGAGCTTAAATGCGACGTTCTTGCACCATGCGCCAAGGAAGACCAGATAATGGAAGATAATGCAGGAAATATTAAAGCTAAATTAATTGTTGAAGGGGCTAACGGGCCAACATCTGCCGATGCCGATGAGATCTTACGGGATAATGGAATAATGGTAATTCCAGATATCCTTGCAAATGCAGGCGGAGTAACTGTATCTTATTTTGAATGGGTTCAAAACAGGCTTGGCTATTACTGGGATATTGATGATGTTAACAAACGCCACGACAGGATGATGAGAGAGGCTTTTGAAAATGTTTACAATACGGCTATTCAATACAAAACCACGATGAGGCTTGGAGCATACATCTTTGCTATAGATAAGGTTGCCAAGACTCTTGTTCTAAGAGGAATTTACGGATAATAAAAGAAAACAACCTCATCTCCTCTTATCCTCTCCATACCGAGCGGCTTGGCAGGCGCCATGCAGAGGGGATTTATTTAATTTAAGGGGTGGGTTCGGTGAATCAATAGTATATATTTTTTTTTCGGTAATTTTATTTGCTGCAGGCACTAATTGTTCCAGCCAGCCTAAGGCAAACCTGGAGATTTTTGATAATGAAATTTCCGGGGGACTTGAACGTATATTATTTCTTCCGGATTTAAGACGCGATGTCCAGTTTATTTTTTCTGTTAATTCTGTAAAGAACGACGATGCAGAAGTAAGATTTTTAAATTCAGTAATAAAAAAAACAGCGGAACGTAATAATATAAGAGCAAGTTTAACTAAGGGAGATATAAGCTCAACCGATTCAGTATTTAATACTGTTTATATAAATATAGCAGAGTTAAACACCCAATACCCGGGTTTTGCTGTAAATAAGTTTCTTGGTGATAAATCTGTTCACCGGAACATTAATGCTGTTATAAACGTAACTGTATACGGGCATTTATACGGTTATTCTGCGATAGATACAATTATTGTAAACTATAAAGACAGGGTTAGCTATAAAGATATTGAAAACATTGAAGCAGGAGAATATAAATTTACTCATGCAAAGGCTCCAAAGGTCAGCATTTACGAAGAAATCGTTTTCCCTGTTGCAATTGTTGCAGTATCGGTAATAGCTGCCGTGCTGTTTTTTTTCATCAGATCAAAATAAAAAATTGAAAACAAAAAAATTATCTTTCCCACAGGGATTTACAATATTTGCCTTCCTAATTGCTGCGATATTTTATTTAAGCGGCTGTTCTTCATCAGGTTCTAAAATTGATACCGATGACCCTCAGGCTGCATTTGATATAGCAAAGCGAAAATTCGACAGAAAAGATTATGTTGAAGCAATCGAGGATTTTTCACTTCTGAAAATCCGCTTCCCCGGAACGGAAATATCGGATAAAGTACAGTTCTACACTGCCGAAAGCTATTTCTACCAAAAAGAATACCTGCTGGCGGCATATGAATATGAAACTTTTCTGAAAAGCTATCCTTCAAGCCTGTTATACCCGGAAGCGCGCTACAAGCTTGGCTTATCATATTATTACCTTTCGCCAAAATACTCTCTCGACCAGGAATTCACGCGATTTGCAATAAATGAATTCCTAGGTTATATAGAGCAATTTCCGCAGGATAAAAATGTTTATGATGCAGAGCAGAAAATTAAGGAGCTTAAAAACAAGCTTGCATTCAAGGATTTTTCCATAGCAGAAAATTATATGAAATTAGACAATAACCGCTCTGCCGCTATTTATTACCAGAGCGTTTATGAAAATTATATTGAGTCTGATTGGGCCGATGATGCAATGGTGGGCCATGCAGAAGCCTTAATTAATGGCAGGAAGTATGAAGATGCTAAGAAAGTTCTTGAAAAATTTTACAAATTTTTTCCGAAAAGCAATTTAAAACCGAAAGCAGATATGCTTAACGCCAGAATAAGGGAAGGGCAGATATAATTTTTTCCCACCGCAGGGATTTTAGCTAATGGAACAGAAACAGAAATATATGAAAGAGTCACAGGTAATGATGATAGAGCTTGTATTGCCTAACGATACAAATATCCTTAATAACCTTTTGGGCGGCCGCCTAATGCACTGGATGGATATTGCCGCCGCAATGACTGCATCCCGGCACTGCAACAATGTTGCTGTTACAGCTGCGGTTGATAAGCTTGTTTTTCACGAACCGATTAAGCTTGGTAATATCGTAACCCTTAAAGCTTCGGTCAACAGGGCATTTACAACATCAATGGAAGTGGGAGTGCGCGTTGAAGTTGAAGATTTTGAAACAGGGGAAATTAAACATTCAAACAGCGCTTATTTTACATTTGTAAGTATCGATAGAACGTCAGGGAAAAAAATGCCCGTTCCCGTTGTAATACCTGAATCAGACCAGGAAAAAAGATGGTTCGAGGAAGCAATGACGAGAAGAAATCAGCGGAAAAATCTACAGTAAAGCTAAAAACTATTTGATCGATTCCTCCCAAATATCTCTCCGTTTAGATAAAGTCAGCAAAAAATTTAACTACAGGAAGATTTTTGAAAATGTTTCATTTGAGCTTCATGCCGGAGGCTCGATAGCCATTACAGGCAAAAACGGCTCAGGCAAATCAACACTTGTAAAGATAATTTCGGGACTATTGGCAAAAACGTCGGGTAATATCACATTAAATATAAACGGTGACAATGTGAAGCCTGAAGCAATGTATAAACAAATTGGCTTTGTATCGCCTTATCTTAACCTTTATGATGAATTCACCGGGTATGAAAATTTAAGGATTTGTTCAGAAATTCGCGGCATCAGTCCCGACGGAATAAATGAAGTTTTAAAGCGTGTTGGATTATACGAGCGCAGGAATGATCTGTTGAAAATATATTCTTCCGGCATGAAACAGCGCCTGAAGCTTGCCTTTGGCATTTTACATAGGCCTGATCTATTGATTCTTGATGAGCCGACGAGCAATCTTGATACGGAAGGCGTTGGGATAGTTGACAGCATTGCAGAAGAATATAAAAAAGACCGGATGCTGATTATTGCAACAAATGATGAGCATGAAAGAGATTTGTGCAGTAAATCTTATAATATTGATCGAAGTAAACCTTGAGTTCTTTTTTGAACACCGAATACACTGAAGGCACAGAAACTCGCGGAAAATACTTTAATAAACTGTAAAATTGAAACAATGAACACAGAATTATTACACAAAGAATTAACCGATAAAATAATTAAATCATATTACAATGTATATTATGCTTTGGGGTATGGATTTTTGGAAAAAGTATATCAGAATGCATTGGCCATTGAGTTAGCGGAACTCGGCTTGAGATTTGATCAGGAAAAAATGGTTAAGGTTTACTATAAAGATAGACCTGTTTGAGATTATAAAGCCGACTTTATTATTGAAAACAAAATTATTCTTGAGTTAAAGGTGTGTGAAAGCATAGCAGAGGAACATGAATTTCAACTAATAAATTATTTAAAAGCGACATATTTACAAAAGAAATTCCGCGAGTTTCGGCTTAATCCGCGTATTCTGTGTTCCGAAAAAATTAGCGCAGTTTGTTTAAACAATCATTAGAAATATGTAAAAAAGATTTCCGCTCTGAGCTGAGGACGCGCTATGCGGTTAATGCCCTGCTTATGTTTGTTATCGTAGTAATTTCAATTATAAAGTTTTCAATTGGTGATGAGAAGCTTTCCAATGAATTGAATGCAGGTATGCTGTGGATAATTATCTTTTTTGCAACATCAAACGGCTTATCACGGGTTTTTGTGTCGGAGGAAGAACGCGGGACAACAATATTATTAAAACTAATAAGCAGCTCTCAGTCTGTTTTTCTGGGGAAACTAATATTTAATGTTACTTTGACATTCATTCTTAATTTTTTAATTATTTTCCTTTACATTGTGATAACTAATCTTCAAATAAACAGCTTTTGGCTGTTCATATTATGTGTTTCACTGGGTAATATAGGTCTATCAGCAGTATTAACAATCATAGCTGCATTGATTTCACGAGCAAGCTCAAAAGGCACACTTTACCCCGTGCTGTCATTTCCGCTCCTGCTGCCGCTTTTACTTTCAGCTATTAACGCTACATTTTTATGTATCGAGGGAACTGATTTTGACGGAATCGCAGGCGAGCTTCAGGTAATTGTATCTTACTCAATAGTACTGATAACTGCTTCTTTTCTCCTATTTGATTTGATATGGAATGATTGAAGTAACTAGTGAATTGGTGAGTGGTGAACCGGTGAATTTTCTCTTTTGTTATAATTTTATAGAAAAGTTAAAGGAAATAGCAGGGTATTTAAAGTATTTAGAAGCATTTTTACCAAATAATAAAGCTTTCTTTATTTCAATTCCAATATAAATTGATTTTGTTAGCTTGTAATCGCCTTTTAATATTATGTTAGGCAAAAACCCTAAAGGCCAGAAGCTAAAACCGCCCCCTCCATATATAAAAATTTTTCTTTTTATATCCCAGCGATGAATAAAGTATAAATTAAGATAAAAAAGATCTGTTGTTGATTCATCATAGTCATAATATCTTATTCTATAAACGATAAAACCTGTTTGTATATAAAAGTCTTGTCCAATATACGGTAAAATATTAGCTTCAAAATAATATTGATTTATAAATTTGTAAGTATGCGCGCCGGCTCCTATTGAAAGCAGGGTTGGATATGTATTTGTATCCGCTTTTTTATGTAAAGCAAAACTCTGACAAAAATTTAACTTTGAAGATTTTTCTTTTAAATTAAATTCAATTTCAGGGTATTGAGAAAGACAATTATTTACTGTAATTAGTAGTAATACTAAGATTGTAATGAAACGTAAGATATGCAGGTTTGCAGCATTTTTGATTAATAAAGTACTCCCAAAGTTACCCCATAAACTTTGAGGTCACAATACCAATAGTGAAGTATAATTTTTTGTAAGTAAAGTGAGATTATACGGCAGTTTGGAATAGAAATTTCAGTGAGGACTACAAGAATAATATCCCTATAGCTATGCAAACAGTGTAAAAATTTTTGCACTTTGCGAAAATGCATTATCTCTTGACATAACAAGAAATTTCTTTTAGTTTAAGTTCAGGAGGAGAGAGAACATGGGGTATTTTGACGATATCGATTTTGATGATACTTCCAAAAAGAAGAAAAAGAACAAGGAAGAGCTGATAGAAGCTCTTTTAAGAAACACCGAACAAAGCATTGCTGACCTTGACCTTGATGCAATAGATGATATCATAAACTATCTGCTTGATAAAAACCAGTATGAACGCGCATTAAACTGTGTAAATTTTCTCCTCAATTATTTCCCCTACTCAAATGAAATGTGGCAAAGGAAAGCTATCATCTACGATAACCAGGGTGAATATGAAAAAGCTATTGAGTGCTTCGATAAAGCTATCAGCTTAAATCCAACCGATGAAGAAACTCTGGTAAATAAAGGTATAACCCTGGATAATTCCGGAAAATTTGATGATGCCATTATAACTTTAGACCGTGTGCTTGAATTTGCACCATATAATATAGATGCCTTATTCAATAAAGGGCTTATTTTAGAGAAAACAGACAACTTTAAAGAAGGAGCCCGGTGCTTTGAACAAATAATTTCACTGGACCCGAACCACAAAGATGCTTATTATGAGCTTGGCTACTGCCTGGATTTTATAGATAAGCTTCATGAAGCCTTAAAAGCATATGATAAGCATCTTGAGATGGCGCCCTTCAATTATAATGCATGGTATAACCGCGGGGTAGTTTTAAGCAGGCTTGGAAGATACAATTACGCAATCGAAAGCTATGAAATGGCTCTTTCAATAAATCCCAAGTTCTCGTCTGCTCTGTATAACAGGGGAAACGCTTATGCAACGCTTGGAATTTTGACAAGAGCTGTTGATGATTATAAGCAATCACTTTATTACAACCGCAAAGATGTTTACGCTTTGTACAACCTAGCAAGCGCATATGAGCAGCTGGGTAAATATAAAGATGCAATAGAAACATTTTCCCGGGCAGTTGCAGTGGATTCCAAGCATTATGAATCATACTTCGGCAGGGGTAATTGTTTTTATCAGCTTGAGGATTTTAATAAAGCGTTAAGAGATTATGACTCTGCAATTGCAATACATAAAGATAATTCAGAGCTATGGTATGCAAAGGCCGATGCTGAATATAATCTTGCAAGGCCGGCTGAATCAATAAACAGCTATTACCG
This sequence comes from Ignavibacteria bacterium, assembly GCA_036505135.1. GTDB lineage: Bacteria > Bacteroidota > Ignavibacteria > Tepidaquicellales > OLB5 > DASXTZ01. The sequence goes on along the minus strand of DASXTZ010000321.1, from coordinate 9,227 downwards.
GGTTATACAGCTTGACAAAGAAAATTATGATGCGATGCTTGACCTTGCAAATACATTAATTGAAGTTGAAAGGTATACTGAAGCCGAAGATATTTTAAATACGGTAATTGAAGGCAAGCCCGGCTGGGCTGAGCCATATTATGTGAAATCGAAATTATATTTTTTAATTGCGGAAATAGAGTTTGGGATAAAATATCTTGAAATGGCATTTACACTTAATCCCCAGGAAAGATTTGAATATAATTTTAACCAGGATTGGGAAAAAGTGCTGCATTTCCTTATTGCAAGAGATACAGAATAAGCCGGTTACTTACAAGCTACTCCTTTATCATTACATCAAAAATCTTTTTATCTTTTATCTGCATTAAGCGTTTGCTTTTAAGCTTGCGGACAATTTCATAATTATGAGTTGCCATGAAAACTGCAGTACCTTTATAGTTAATATTTAAAAGGAGCTTAACAATTTCAAATGATACAAAGGGATCCAGATTGCCGGTTGGTTCATCGGCTATAAGTATATAAGGTTCATTTACAATAGCGCGCGCTATTGAAACTCTTTGCTGCTCGCCCCCTGAGAGTTCCTGCGGCATCCTTTTGTAAGAATCAAAAACGCCGACTTCATTAAGCACATTAAAAACTTTCTTTTTTACAGAATCCGGGCTCATTCCGGCCAGGTATAGGGGAAGGGCAACATTATCAAACACATTTCTATCATTCAGCAATTTATAGTCCTGAAAAACGAAACCTATTTTTCGTCTTAAAAGCGGTATTTCCGGTTTTTTAATATTTCTGGAATTAGATTCGCAAACAATTACATCACCTTTCTGCGGGAAAAGCTCCATATTAATCATCCTAAGAAGTGTGGTTTTACCGGTCCCGCTTTCTCCGATTAAGAAGGCGAATTCCCCTTTATCGATCTTTAAAGATACATCTTTAAATAGCTCTTTTGACGGATATGAGAATGATATGTTTTGGAAGCTAATCAATTTTTTTTGGGGATTTACCCGTCCGGCGGCTCCGAGCCCCCTGACGGATAGAGCTATGTTTATTTCTAAAAATTCTATCAGCCCATTTTATTGCTTCTGTTAAGCTCTTCTGGCTGGCAATATTTTTTCCTGCAATATCAAATGCCGTTCCGTGGTCAGGTGAAGTTCTTACAAAGCTCAATCCGGCTGTGTAATTAATTCCCTGCATACCAGCCAGCATCTTAAACGGTATAAGTCCCTGGTCATGGTACATAGCAAAAGTTAAATCATAATTCTTAAAAGAGCCCGATGCAAAATAACCATCTGCTGCAAAAGGATATGAAAAGGCTTTGCCGAATTTTTTATTTAGTGATTTTACAACAGGATTTATAACCTCAATTTCTTCTTTTCCTATAACACCACCATCGCCGGCATGAGGATTCAATGCGAGAATCCCGATTCCGGGAGATTTAACCGCGAAATCTTTTTTAAGCGAATTATAACAAATAGTTAATTTATCCTGAAGCATTTTGCGTGTGAGAACCGATGAAACATTTTGAAGCGGCGGGTGATTTGTTGCCAGAGCAACTTTAATTTTATCAGAAACCATCATCATACAAACCTCTTTTACTTTTCCAAAGTCACGCAGCATATCTGTATGACCTTCATAATAAAACCCTCCATTGTTCAGTGCTTCTTTTGATATCGGAGCCGTGACAATTGCGTCATAATCTTTATGCATGCACATTTCAATTGCTTTTACTATTGCAATACCGGCGACGGAACCGCCTTCGGGCGAAATCTTCCCCGGGTTGACTTTTATTTTTTCTGAACCAAACGGAATAATATTGAAATCATCGGCATAAAATTTACGCTTCAAAAGTTTAGCATAAAACTCTAATACTGAAACCGGTGAAAGAACGGTTAGATCATATTTTTCGGTTAACGATTTGTTCAATAGGGTTTTTAAAATAATCTCGGGACCTATGCCATTAAAATCGCCTATTGTAAGCAAAATTCGTGTTTTCACATAACAAATATAAATTGTTAGCCTGCTATAAACAATGAATTTTAAATTTTAGGCATTACATGATGGCATACTTTCTGCTATTTTTGTGCAGCTAATTAAATCTTAATATGAAAAAAATTATTTTCCCGGCATTACTTGTGCTTACTTCGCTTTCAACTCACATTGTATTTTCTCAGAGTGATTTTGAAACATACACACCGCCTAAATTAACAGAAGGAAGCAACCTGCTTCTCATAACAAACCCGAGCTTTTCGGCAGGAAGAAGCACATCTTTTAACGGTGAAACAGCCGATGACAAATTTTATTATAATGTTAACGCAGGTTTAGATTTCAGGAAATGGCATTTTACGCCAAAATTGAATTACTCGGTATCATCATTCATGAATGCTCATTTTACTAAATACTCCGGCCTGATTGTAGATTTAAACCGTACAAAATATGCAGGCGATGATGCCAATGGAAATGAGGTTCAACTTTTCGTTAATTTGCGCGGAGGTTCAAACTATTATTTTTATAAAAACCTGTTATACGTCGGGGTTTATACAGAGTTAAGGTATAATGTAAGCAACCTCTATAAACCGGGTTTTTCTCTGAACGTGTATCCCTCAATCGGTGCAGGGCAGATATTTAACGCTGCAAGAGTAACTCAAACTTTAAATATCCAGCAGGCTATGCTTGATGAAAAAATCATTGTCCGTTCATTACCCGAAAAAACCAGGAAGAAGCTGACGGAAGCGCTTGATAAGCGCTTTGAAGGGGAATTTACAAGTAAGTATAAAGATGATGCGGATATTGAATTTTATGCTCTTGTAGAAAAGATTTTAGTAGATGATGGTATAATTTCCGGAGGGCTAAATACAAGAACTGTTTTAAAGCTGTTCCAGGCATTAACAAACGATAAGTTTGTTTATTTCCCGAATTATAAGGGGTACGAGTTCCAGGCAGAGCTGAAATGCCTGGTTAATAACAGGGGGACTAACTATGATACGGAAGAAAAAACAAAGTTGCAGTCGTTAACTATAAGCGGTTTATACGGAAGGCCAGTAGGTATAAAAAACAATATTACAGGAAGCATATTTTTCACAGTCCCGGTACAATCAGATTATATTGGAGATTTTTTCCGCTATGATTTTCATTCCCCGATAACGCTGATTGATTATAATAATGATTATGCTGTTCCCAACTTTGATGCTGCTTATTATTCGGATAAATTAAAATATGCTGTTGGTTCAAAATTGATTTTTTATCACCTCTTGAATAAAACTGCAGCAATTTCGTTATCCGGAGAAGCCAACTATGCAAAAACAGTTGAGAATTGGGACAGGAACTCATACAATATCAGAGCCGGTTTGATCTATAACATATTAAGCAGGCTTAATGGAACGATAAATGCAGGAGCTTATAAGAGTTTTTATTCAGTATATAATATATATTTATCGGGCAGCTTTTTTTATTACATTTTCTGATTTAAACTTAAGCCCTGGCAAGGCCGCGGCAGTATCCTTCCACAGCCTGAATACGCTTTTTAATGGATGGGTGAGAATGAAACCAAAACTCTACGAGTCCGTGAGGTTCATCGTCCGCTAAATTCTGAAAGGCGAGCTTTTCCATTGTTGATTTGAAAGCATTAAAATTTCCGGTAGTCTCCACAGCAAACTTATCTGCCTCATATTCATACTTGCGTGAAATATAGGCCCCGATCGGACCCAGCAAAAATGTTAAAGTGCCTGCAATCAGCATAAGCAGAGGCAAAGCGGCAAGCTCCCACCTGTAATGGAAGCCGAATACCGGAAGAAGCAAATCATATAACCATGATACCACAAACAATCCCGCAAAGGTTGAGAAGAAGGATAAAAAAATTTGTTTCTTTATATGCCCTTTTTTGTAGTGGCCAAGCTCGTGCGCAAATACAGTCTCAATTTCATCATGGGAAAATCCTGAAATTAATGTATCACCTATAATAATCCGTCTTGTCTTACCGATACCGGCAAACGCGGCATTTGCTTTTTTAGTTGTCTTGCTCATATCAAATGTATAGACACCTTTTATCTTAAAGCCTACTTTCTCACATAAAGAGATAATCCTGTTCTTTAATGCCTCATCATTTATAGGCCGGAACTTATAAAAAAGAGGGAAAATAAATATTGGCGCTATTTGGGCAAGTAACACAGAATATAAAGTTACAATTAATCCGAATATCATCCACCAGTACTCGTAGTTTGACAGCAAATAATAAAATAATAACACTATGGGTAAGCCCAGCACTATTCCGACCAAAAAGCCTTTCAGCTTTTCTTTAATCCATCCCCAGAATGTAAGATTTGAAAGTCCGTATTTGTGCTCAAGCCTGAACCCAAAAAAGTAATCAAAAGGAAACGATAATACGGAAGTTATAAAACCAAGTATCGCACCAAAAAGAAGAAGCTTCAAATAAGGATTCGAAAAATACCCTGCAGCAAAAACCTCTACCTTCTTTGTAAACCCGAAAATTATAAACGCCAGGATGAGCAGGAAAGATAATACGCCTTCGATAATTCCTGTTATAAGTTTTATTTTCTCGTATTCTTTAGCCTGTTGTTTTCTGGTTATTTCGTCTGTCATAAGTTGCAAACTTATATTTTGGATTAATAATTTAATATTCAAAAACTTCCGCTAATTTATTTATTTTGAAATATAATGGTTTACGATGACTTTGAATTACCCAAACATTAATAACCTAATGAGCCCTTCACCTCGTTAAGGGTGACAAATTGGTGTAAATTAGTGGCAGTTTTATAATGTTCTAATTTGGCTATATTTGTTCTTTAAGGGAAAAATTCGAAAATGAAATCAATCAAGCTGCTATTAGTTCTTGTTATTTGTTTATTTATTGCTTCCTGCAGCAAAAAACCCGATGTGCTTTACGTAAACGGAAAAATCTATACCTTAGATAAAAATAATACTATTGTTGAAGCAATAGCTGTTGGCGAAGGTAGGATAATTGCTCTTGGAAAGTCAAGCGAACTGCAGGATAAATACAAAGACGCAAAAGTTGTTGATATGAAGGGCAAGATAGTTATACCGGGGTTCATTGATGCGGAAGGAAACCTTATGGAATTTTCCAAGCAATTAAGCTTGCTTGACCTTCGCAATGCAAAATCGCTTGATGAAATAATTAAGATAGTTTCGGAAAGAGTAAAAACAGCAAAACCGGATGAGTGGATCGGTGGTTTCGGGTGGGATGAGCTAAAGCTGCCCGATAAGGATCTGGCAAAAATTAACCACGCGGTTCTGGATGCAATATCAACAAATCACTATATATATCTTGTAAACGCTCTTGGCAACACGACATGGGTAAATAAAAAGATTTTAGACCTCACCAAAGTTAATAAAAATACTCCCGACCCCGAAAACGGAGCAATTGGATTTGATGATAAAGATATGCCCGCCGGATTATTTTACGATGCCGCCCAGGAAATAGTTATCAATGTTTTGCCGCAGCCATCAGAGCAGCAGGTGATGTCAAACATTGAACGGGGAATTAAAGAGCTTTTCAAATACGGCATTACAGAAGTAAATGATGCTAACATCACCGAGCAAGGATTGAATGTTTACAAAAAAATGGCAGATGATAACAAATTTCCTATCAGACTGTATGCCATTATTCCCGGAAAAGGACCCTTATTTGAAAAATATCTTGCTGACGGACCCGAAAATTATAAGGATAAAATTAACGTCAAATGCGTCAACCTTGAATATGACGGATATTTTGAAACCCAGGAAGCAGCCATGAATGATGATTATACTCAGGAACCCAAACGAAAAACACCATACAATGATGAGTTTGACATAAAAGAAATGACAAAGAAAGCCTATGAGAAAGGATTCCAGGTTTCAATTAAAGCAGTCGGCGATAGGGCGGTAAGCTTAACCTTAAACGCTCTGGAATCGGTAACGAAAGAAATAAAGACCAAAGCAGGCAGAACGAGATTAGAATATGTAGAGTTTGTTACACAAAATGACCTTCAAAAGATAAAACAGCTTGAAATAATTCCCTCCATCCGGCCCGAAGTTACAATTACCGATAAAGTAGTTTTAAAGGATTTAATTCGCCCGGAAAATTCAAACAATCTCGGTTTATGGAGCAGCCTTTTAAAACAAAATAATATAATTATAAGCGGAACAGACTATCCTTACCACACCATAAGCCCTTTTATACAAATGTATTATCTGACTTCGGGACTTTCACTAGATTCAGCCGATAATAAAATTGCCACAAATACATCTCAAAAGATCACTATGATTGATGCATTAAAATCTTTTACCGTTTGGGCCGCTTATGCATCATTCGCAGATGATGTTAAGGGCACCCTTGAAAAAGACAAGATTGCGGATTTTATAGTAATTTCAGATGATGTTCTTGAAGCAAATGATCCAAATGTACTTTTAAAAACACAGGTGTTAATGACGATAATACACGGAGAAGTTATGTATGAGAACAAAACACCGGCCGCTTTTATTTATTAATGGAAGCTGTCCAAAAACCCTGGAAAATACTGGAGCTGCTTAAAACTACTGAAGAACTTTTCAAAAAATACTCTATAGAGAACCCGCGGCTTAACGCAGAGCTACTTCTTGCCGGCACATTGAATACTGAAAGAATAAAACTTTACCTCGATTTTGAAAAACCGTTAACTGATAATGAGCTTGCTGAATTCAGAAACAAAGTGAAGAGGCGGCTAAATTATGAGCCTGTTCAGTATATTTTAGGTGAAGCGTATTTTTTCGGTCGAAAATTTAAAGTAAACCCTTCTGTACTAATCCCCCGGCCAGAAACAGAACTGCTGGTTGAAAAAACGATAGAGAAAGCAAAGGGAAACAATTTATCAAATCCCGCTATTCTTGAGATTGGCGCCGGTTCAGGTTGTATATCTATATCAGTGGCAGGAAGTATCGATTGCCACATCGACGCAATTGAATTAAATGATGATGCTATCCTCACAGCACAGGAAAATTCTGAACTAAATGGGGTAAGCGATAAAATTTGTTTTAAACGAAGTGATTTTTTGAATGAAAATATCAATATTGATAATTATGATATAGTAATCAGCAATCCCCCTTACATTGCGAAAGATGATGTAAATCAGCTGCCTGATGAAATTAAAAATTTTGAACCGCATTTATCATTAACAGATTGCAGCGATGGTTTAGAATTTTACCGCAGAATATTTGAGCTATACAATTCAGCCATTAAAAAGCCTTTCATACTACTTGAAATTGGCGATGGAAAGAAAACCGCTGTTGAAAGATTAATTAATAATTATACCATTAAAAATTATACTATTCATAAAGACCTGTTAAATATTTACAGGGTGTTGGAATTCAAAAATGATAGCGTTAATACAAAGAGTACTTGAGGCATCAGTAGCTGTTGATTCAGAGCTTATGGGCAAAATAGAAAAGGGCTTCTTAGTGTTTCTTGGAATTAAGCAGGATGACAATGAAGATGAAGCAAGATACCTTGCTGCGAAAACCGCAAACCTAAGGATATTTAATGATGAAAATAATAAAATGAATTTATCGTTGCTTGACACAGGATTTAGCGCTCTTATTGTTTCTCAATTTACTCTTCATGCTGATACAAAACACGGAAACAAGCCAAGCTTTACAGATGCTGCAGAACCAGATAAGGCTGAGGAGCTTTATAAAATCTTTATAAGTGAGCTAAAGTATATAATTGGAATGCATAAAGTGGAAGAAGGAAAATTTGGAGCAATGATGAAAATAAAATTAATAAATGATGGCCCGGTTACCATTATGTTGAAAAGTAAAAACGAATATTAATTGAAACGGTTTCTTATAATAGGATACGGGAAAGTTGGCTCGCATTTGCATAATGCCCTGAGAAACCGGTATAAACAAATAAAGGTTGAAATAGTAAAGGATTCCGGTTCAAACATAAATAAAAATATTCTGGAAAATTCAAATATAATTTTCATTTGCACTCAGGATGACAAAATTAAAAGGAGTGTTAAAAAAATACTTTTATTAAAAGTTAACCTTAAGGGAAAAATATTTGCACATACTTCAGGGGCTTTAAGCTCAGATGAACTGCATGCTCTGAAAGCAAAAGGAGCGGCAATAGCATCATTTCATCCTGTTCAAACATTTGAGCTAAAAGCAAAACGCAATGACCACAGGTTTAAAAATATCTACATTGCAATAGAGGGCGATACATCAGCAAAAAAAACTCTATCCGGGATAAGCCGGAAAATAAATTCAGTTCCATTTTTTATTAATAAAAACTTTAAAACACTCCACCATATTTGCTGTGTTATATCTTCAAATTACCTTATTACAAATCTTTCTTTTATACGCGATATCTATATACGAAAAAATGGATTTAAAAACCTTAATTTTTTCAACATATATATACCATTGATTTATCAGACATTATCAAATATTAAAGTTAAAGGAATTGAAGGATCACTTACGGGCCCAATCGCAAGAAATGATTTAAAGACCTTAGAAAAACATATTAGTGAACTTAAAAAATTGTACCCCGAAATTAATGATTATTATAAGTTTATAGGTATTAAAACAGTAAACATCGCTCACAGAAAAGGCAGTTTAAATTTTAAGCAGGCTGCACGTTTACAAAAAAAATTAAAATCAAAAAATTGAAATATTTCCTCGCGGTATTTATAATGGCTTTATTGGCATTTAATATAAACAGCCAGGCTCTTTATGAGCAGCATTCAAAAGATTTATCGGTTTCTAAATTATTTCAAGACACGACAAATAAAAAGGCAGGATTCAGAAAAAAAATTGCTGCGATATTTCTTGGTGTAGGAGGAGGAATAAGTATTCCGGGATCCGGCTTTAAGGATAATTCAGATGTAACTTTTGGCATACTTGGAAGGTTAGAATTTTCATCAACCGGCATTTTCCCCTTTGTTATCGGAGGAGAAGTTACTTATTTTTCATACAACGGTTCTGACCTTTTTAAAACCACAAACGTGCTGGCAAATTTTAAAACTAAAATATTTTCGTACGGGTTAAACATTGAATATTCACTGACAAAAATATTCCATTCTTCATTTACAATGCCATTTGTAACAGTTGATGTAAAGAATAATTCTATCACCCGGGAATATGACGACGACACAACATTTGCAGACCTCCCCAGAACAGCCTCAAAAATAAGTGCTGGTGCAGGTATCGGGCTGACAATATTTATATTTGATTTCCAT